>SOKM01000053.1 GCA_004375785.1 Candidatus Cloacimonadota bacterium
TTATATTATCACAAAAATAAAATAAGTCAAGAAAAAACAACATTAACAGGGATTGGAAGAGAAAATAAGAGATATGTAGAAAAATAAATATTCTTTAAATCTCTTAAATTCCCTGTCAAAAAAAAAAGAGATTTGGAATTGTATATAGTCTGGAATTTGTTTATTGGAAATTGTGTATTGGAATCTATTCATCGGTTAATGGATTCACTTCTGGATTCGCTTCGCTCACCACAAGGTTCACCACAGGTCTCTTGATATCCCTGTTGATAATAAAATTAACTCCTTTGTACCCCACAACCCGACGCTTAAAATTCTTGACATATATTAAATCTTATGCTAAAATTTAATTCTATTTTTTAAATACTGCTGATTAAAGATAAGGAGAGAAGAGATGAATCACGCAAATAGTTACAATGGAATTAGTAAAATCAGGGCAGCGCTAAATAAAGGGTGGGTGATTGCCAACCATATTCTGGTCTCATTTCATGTCGCTTTTGTTTCGTCGGTATTATCAATTCCTGGGTTTGTTCAAAATAAAGCAGAGGTTTTGAGGTTTATGTTTGTCTCCCAGGAGACCATAATTTCTCTTATATTCTGGTACATAACATTTCATACAGCAATAGCACTTCATGAAATGGGACATTATTTAGCAGCGGTAAGATTGAGTGCATTACATACATCCTTACTTTCGGCTGCTCAGAATAAAATGGGACAACCCATTTTTAAAAGAGTTTTTTGGTATACAGCAATTTTTGTGAAGATTCCCTTTGGTAGACTTAAAGGGGTAACAAAAACAGGTTTAGAGTATCATCCCAAAGCTCCTTATAATTTAGCTGTCTCGGCAGCAGGTCCAGCAGCAAGCCAAAAATTGGCTATTGTTGCATTACCAATTGCAATTATCCTCTTGACTGTCGGGTTGATTCTGGATGTTAAAATTGCAGTTTATATTGGAAGGTTATTTTTAGGTTTGGGTCTTGTTGGTCTTCTTGATTTTTTACTTGCTGACCCGGGTAAATACAGGGAGTTTAAGCAAAGGGAAGCTGCTGCAGCAAAAGCAGCAAAAAAAGCAGAGCTTCTTGCAGTAGGGGAAGTAAAAAAGTGGAGCGATAAAGTAAAAAGCGTTAAGGAAATGATGGTTCGGACAAGGATGAAAAGAATAGTTCTTAAAGGTAGAAGGGAAGTTCAGGTTCCGTGGCAATTCAGAAATTGTGGTATGGGAGGCCGTCATACGGAGAAGGAGTTTCCAGAAAGTAATATCAGTCTTCAGGAAAGTATGTTTATTCCTTTGAGTGTAAAGGATTATCAAGAGGCTCAGGAGATGACAGTTACCCTTCAGACCAGGTTGAAAGAGATTATAGAGACTGCAGGGGGTTGTGCCGTAAAGGGGATAGGAACTGAGGGCGGCATAGCTGCTTATATTCAAAAGGAAAAAGGTGATATTTTACCGGTGCAGAGATTATGGCGTATGCAGAAACAGGCTATTCTGGAATGCGGATATATCCCTGGCAAGGATGTGGTGATGGCGCTCGACCCGGCAGCAAGCGAGCTTGAAATTGCTTACAGGGAGACAACAGGTATAAAGGATGAAATAGGAACTTATGAAGCCTGGAGAGATGAAAACCAGCCTGTTCTATCAAGGGATGAACTGTTTGAGATATATAGGAAGGCGATAGAGGATGATGACCTGCCCATAGTATCCATCGAAGATGGTTTTGCTGAAGATGACGATGCAGGATGGAGACTTATAATGGAAAAACTCGGGTATAAGATTCATATTGTTGGGGATGATAACATAACCACAAAGGATTCATCCATAGAAGAAAAGGCAGATAAAGGTTTAATTAATACCGCATTGATTAAACTCAACCAGATCGGTTCAGTAACTGAGGGAGTGCTTGCTTTACTTACTGCAATTGGAAAAAGCCTTGAGACAGTAGTCTCTCATCGCTCTAAATCACCCATTGAGGATTTTGAGGGGCAGGTTGCTCTTGCTACAAATTCACTGGGCTTGAAAGCAGGAGGAGGTTCTAATTCTGAGAGATTGTGTAAGTATGAATCGGTTGTGAGGGTAATGAGAGAAATTCAGCGGAAACTTGCTATAGGAGAGGAATCAAAGGTTAATACAGATAGCGAGGCGTTGGTGAAAAATTTGATGGATAATCTATCTATTACCGGAATTGTCACCCGTGAGGTATCAACGAACACTGGAATCCCGACTGTTGGTGTTGAGCTGAAGGTTGGTATAGCAGGAAGTAAACAATGCTCGAAACTTTTCACATTTGGAGGTGCAACTCCACTTGGAACATCAGCAGGGACAGACGAGGCTATTCATCTTATCGACAGCATCATTCCTGCTAACTCCCCAGTTGCAAAGAGACATCCCGAGCTATTCGTGCTTCAAAAGATTGATAAGACGTATCGGCTCAAGAAACACGTGAATGATGAAACAGTTGCATTAAAGAAGGACGATGAACTTTCTGAATTATGGAGGAGGGTAAAACGTTTCAAAGGGAAAGGCTGTCTTAATGCAGTGGATAATGTCGATACGCTTATTTCTAAAGCGCTTCTTGGGAAGAGAATTTCTGAGCTTGGTGAGGTTGTGGAATTAGATAGAATGTTGTTGGAACTTGAAAAGAATTTAGCCATAGAGAGAAAAACCTTATCTTCGGATGCATCAAGAGATGAGCAGATAGGGGTTATGCAGAGGAAGGGTAACCTGGGAATGAATGCCATCCTTTCTGTATCCCTCGCACTTGCGCGGTTAAAGGGTGCTATGGAAGGAAAAGCGTTATGGTCGGTCGTGAGAGAACAGATGACCGAGACTATGAGCAAGACGATTGTAGCGAACGGAGGTGTAAAATTATTTGACGAGATCAAAGAAAGTATAGTCGTTCACAGAAAGAGAATGACACAATCTGAAAAATCCGTTAAAAAGGGAGAAAGTAAGGAAAAATTAAAACTTACAGCTGAAGAAGAGAAAGTTATAACCAGTGAAGTTAATCGGATGATTGAGAGAATAAGGGAAGCAGAGAAGAAAAAAGATATAGAACCATGGAAGGTCATTAAAAAAGAATTGACCTTCGGGGAATTGAGTATAGGACTCAGGAAGGTTAATGAAAACAAACTCCAGGGTATAAAACTCTATCAACTCTTGAGGAAACAGCTGCCGGTTTACGGAAGTTTCAAAGATAAAGGATAAAGAAAAAGAGGGCGGAAACCAAAACCGAACAACCCAACATTGAACAACCGAACGCCTGCCCCCATATTCATATTTAAAAGAGAGCGATGAAAAGAAAGATAATTCTGAATATTTTATTAGTATTAATTATAAATACTTTTATTGGAACACTGAAATTTGAATTTCTGCTATATGGATCTTCGTGTGGGCTTGGTGAAGTAATTCCAATGGAGTATTACCAGGGAGCTCCAATTATCATTGAAGCAGAGTTTTTAGAAAAAACTGACATCTATGGATTTAATATGTACACTGTTAAGAAGGTCTTAAAGGGTGAACTCCGAGAAAAAAAGATTTTAATTAAAATGAGGTACGGTGATAGAACGCCAGACCTTATGAATCCAATGCTCATACTACCACGAAGTTATATAGGGTGGTACGATCTTCATCTGCTGCAGAGAAGTAAGTATAATGAATTACTTTTATTTTATAATAGACATTATCCAGAAAACAAAAGGGAAGTTATTAAATGGTTAATAAATTTCTTTAATGCAACAGAGAAAGAGAAGGATTCCATGCTCCAAAGAGCACTGTTATCTGAAGATGAGTATATCAGGAAAAACGCAGCAGACTTTTACTGGAAGAAGATAAAAAAGATTAAAGAAGTAAATAAAGACAGTTTGAACTTTTCTATTTTGGTGAAGATAAAGAATCCCACCCTTGAAGATAGTATCCTTTCTTATTTTGCAGAACATCCCTATAAACCCGCCAAAAATGAATTTCTAAAAAGATACAGGGAAGCTCAATCCTACCGTACAAAGAAAAAATTCCATAAAGCTGTCATTGAACTTATTGATACAACCGATGTTCCCTTCATTTTATCATTAAAAAGGGAAGATCCAGGACCGTTAACAGGACACTTGTTTTGGGAAGCACTCCCAAAAGATAAAAGAGTGAAAATTTTTACTCATCTTCTTGATTCTACGCTAAAAACAGTAGGAGATTGTAAGGATATTAAAAAGTTAGGATTTTTCGATGTTTTTGTTTCATCAAAAAGGACAGAGAGACTGAAAAAGCTATTTTATGGCAAACGATTTGAGAAGTGCACGGCTTCAGCTATTTTGCAAATGGTTAAAGGAGGTGAGCCATCATCCTTAGCTTTTGTAATTAATCAAATGGGAGAAGATACGTCATTGATTCGAGACAAACATTCAATTAGAAATATTTTTAATTCATGTTCCTTAGAAGTTCTGATAGATTTTGCACGGTCACATAAGCCAAGGGTGTTCTCAAACAAGGTATTAGAAGTTTATCTTCATGTAGCTATTACAAAATTATATAAAAAAAGTTTATCTCTCCCCTCTGAGTTATATCCATTTATCGAACATGCGATAAAAACCGTAGTCAATCTTGACTATATGATGTTGTATTTAATTAGAGGTGAAAAAGCAAAAGACCACTTAGTTAAGGCATTCGAAGAAACAAAAGATTGGCGATATGTTTGGGCACTATATGAAAATGGGGAGAAGTCTGTAGCGGATTCGCTAAAGAACCTACTTGGTGAGCGAGATCAGACGATAATTCTCATGCGTCTTTTTCCAGGTTGGCCTGATTCGGATATGGAGAACTATATTCATTTTCTCTGGTCACCGGGAAAGAATGTTATTGGTAATTTGAAATTTTTTCTAGAGAAAAAGCTTGTTATCAAGGATGAATTAAGACAAAAAATCGATTTTTTCCTTGCACTAACATATGACGAGTTCATTACATTTAGACCAACAAGAGGAAGGTACTCTTTTTGTAAAGAGATTATAAAGTATGACACCCTTGCTCTACCATTAACAGGAACACTTTTTCTTCTTTCAAAGGACGATGATTCAATAGTAAGAGAACGTGCAAGAAGGCATCTGAAAGGTAGAAAGCCTGAAGATAGTTTTCTCAAGACCTTGGAAAATAAAAAGAAAGATATCACTACATTACCTGTTCCTGAATCCTTGGCCATAAAGGACGATTTATTAGAAAATCCTCCGACCTTCAGCTGGAAACATGTTCCTCGTGCGACCCATTATCAGATTCAAACTGACTCAACCAAATCGTTCAAAACAGCAAGAACAATGCTTGTTAATGCAGAGAAAAATGAACAGGCAATTACTTTTAATAAACTGTCCCTTTTCGCATATAAAACCTTCTGGCGGGTTAGAGCAATCGGAAAATGGCAATTATCGGAATGGTCAGTACCAGAATCTTTGGAAACAAATTGTCCTGTAATTTTCCCAATTATGGATTATAAACTCAGAAAAGGAGTTCGAATTTATGACCATATTATCTCAATCCAAAAAAATAGTATGTTGTTTTTTAATGTGAGAGACCCCGTTTCCCCTTATCTCGAAAAAAAAATTACATTGGAGAAACCTCTTCCTGAATCAATATTGAAAATAGATATTGAAAAGAATTTGATGCTTACTTACAGCGAAGGATGGAAAAGAAAAGGGATTATTGATTTCTGGACATTTAATAAAGAACTTAAATTCATTAGAGGGAGTGGATTGCGTGGATTCGGAAATATAATCTTGATTAAAAATGACCTTATCTTTTTCACGGTTCCAGGGGTTTCTGAAAACCTCTTCACCGAGAGGGCATTTGGCGGAGTTATTGATGCAATCTATATTTACAGGGCGGAAGACTTTACCCGTCCAATCATTTTATCACAGATATTTATTGGAGGGAAAATAATCTCTATGAAAATGAGGGAAAATATTCTCACTGTAGTCTCTTCCCCTTTATGTGTTAGTTGTTATGATGTTTCTAATCCAGAAGTACCGATTAAGATTGGGGAAGAAACACATCCTTTCTCAGTAGAGTCAGCCTTCTTTGGGGAAACCGGTTATCGTAGACATTTATTTGTTCTTCATAATAGAATTGCAACTAAATATACAATTCGTGACTATATTGATAAACCTTACTCTATAAGTAAAGGTTTTGAGACAAAAGAAAAGAATGGTTATATAATGGTTTTGTTTGTTTATAAAGAGTTGCTATTTCTCATAATGGATAATGAATTAAACATATATAACTGGGCTAACGTTCCGTTCTCTTCAGATGTTAAGCTTAAAGGAAAGATTGACAACATCAAAGGGATAAAAGTTATCACAAATGATTATGCATATCTTGAAACAGAAAACGGTGGAACTGCAATTTTACCACTTAGAAAACTACTTAAAGAATAATTGGTAATTGGGGCCAGTCCTAGAAATATGAAATTATAATTTATAAGACTGACCCCCAACTGCTCGGCTGTTTATTTCAAAGATATTAGAAGATATTAGAAAATCTTTAGAATAACGAAGGAGGGAATATGAAACTCGCAATGCTTTTAGTGGTACTGGTAGTAATAGCTTCTTGTAAAAGTAGAGACATAAAGGCTGAAGCTCAGTCCTTCATA
>SOKM01000314.1 GCA_004375785.1 Candidatus Cloacimonadota bacterium
GACTTAAAAGATTTGGTAAAGGAACAGGTAACTACTTTCCTTCCAATAAAGAAGCTTTTCCTTCCTCCACATTTTCAGATGTTTCATTATGATGGAAAGACTTACGAAGAAAATTTTGATGTTTTAGAGCATAGAATTATCTATGGTGTTTTCCCCTGTGAAATTCATTCACTACTCATCTTTGACAGGATTTTTGGACTTGCATATAAAGATACATACTATTTCCGCTGTAGAGCAAACACTACCATAATTGCATTATCCTGTGTTCCTTGCGTGTCCTGTTTTTGCAAGTCAACAAGGACACATATCATAGATGAAGGATTTGATCTTGGTATGACAGACCTTGGTAATTTTTATCTTATCTGGGTAGGGACTAGTAAAGGTGATGATCTTATTCGTGCAGCACCTGACCTGTTTGACAAAGATGTAACACAGGATGACATCCAGAAATATATTACCTGGAGAGAATTGAAAGATGGAAAATTTGAAGAGGAATTAGATTTTGAAATAATGCCGGATATTATGGATCTCAACTACAACAGTCCCATATGGGAGGAATTAGCAGAAAAATGTCTTTCCTGTGGTGCCTGCACTATGGTCTGTCCAACCTGTAATTGTTTCGATGTTATAGATGAGGTTGAACTAAGTGATGATTCTGTTAGCAGAGAAAGAAACTGGGATTCATGTATGTTTAAGGAGTATTCAATGGTTGCTGAGGGGTACAATTTCAGGGAAGCAAAATCGGAAAGATTAAAGCTATGGTATACACATAAACTAAAATCATTTACAGGTGCTTATGGAAAATATAGCTGTGTGGGGTGTGGGAGGTGTGTTTCCACCTGCCCTGTTGATATAAATATCCTGAGTGTAGTAAAAGCATTACTTACAGGAAAGGTTGACAAAAATTCTATTAATAAAGGTAAGTGCAAGTGACCAATCCATTTTTACCTGAGCCAGCAAGAATAGTAAGAAAATTTGAGCTTGCAAAAGATGTAAGGTTTTTCCAGATCCGTTTCATTGATATGGAGAGGGCTCTCTCTTTTGGTTATACGCCAGGACAGTTTATGATGTTTTCAATCCCTGGAACTGGAGAGGCACCCTTTTCTATCTCTTCAACGCCGTCACGACCGGGGCTGCTTGAGTTTTGTATAAGAAAGGCAGGAAGATTAACAGAAGCTCTCTTTAGACTAAGGGAAAATGATGGAATAGGAATCAGGGGACCTTATGGAGATGGTTTTCCCGTTAATAAAATGAAAGGTTACGATTTACTTATCATAATGGGTGGTCTTGGCGCCGCACCATTGAGATCTCTTTTGCTCTATGCCCTTGATAATAGAGAACTATTTGGTAAATTACATCTTCTATATGGAGCTAAAAGACCTAAGGATATGCTCTTCAAAAAGGAATTCCTGGAATTCATAGGAAGGGAAGACATTGAGTGTCTTCTTACTGTCGATAAAGATGACGCAGGGAAATGGCCCTGTTACACAGGGTTTGTAACATCACTCTTTGAAAGGATCGAAGACATAAATGCTGAGAATACCTTTGCCTGTGTATGTGGTCCACCTGTTATGTATAAATTTGTCCTTGAAAAACTCGTGAAACTGAATATACCAAAACATCAGATACTTATGACACTGGAACGAAGAATGAAATGTGGAATTGGAAAATGTGGACACTGCGCTATTGAAGATATATACACCTGTATGGATGGACCGGTCTTCACATACTGGGATGTGCTCCATATGAAGGAATTGATATAAAAGCAAAGTATTTTTTGAAATGAAGAAAAAGATAGGCATTTATGGATTTACAGGATGTGCGGGCGACCAGTTAACCATTATTCATTCAGAAGATAAACTACTTACTTTTTTTGATAAAGCGGAAATAGTTTCGTTCTCTATGGCAAAGAGTAATAATAAGGAGTGCGAACTTGATATTGCCTTCATAGAGGGTTCAATAACGACGGAAGAACAGAGGAAAAGAATTATAGAAATAAGAGAAAGAACAAATATACTGGTTCCTATGGGAGCCTGTGCTTGTTTTGGTGGTATTCAGTCTATGAAATTGGGAGATGGAAAATATAAAGAGCGGTATGAAAAGGTTTATGGAAAGAAAAAGATTACCATTGACACAACTTTTGAATCCCAGCCAATCAATGCATTTGTAAAAGTTGATTTTTGTATTCCAGGGTGTCCTATCAGTGCTCGACAATTCTTTTCTGTTTTTACGAAACTCATAAACGATTTTCGTCCTGTTCTATATTCCTTTCCTGTCTGCACAGAATGTAAGTGGCATGAAAATCTGTGTCTCCTTATTGAAAAGAATCTTCCCTGTCTCGGCCCAATTACAAGGGCTGGGTGTGGGGCGATATGTCTTGACCATTCCATTCCCTGTGTAGGTTGCTGGGGCCCTGTTGACGAGGCTAATGTAGCCTATGAGTTTAAACTCCTCATCGAACAGGGATTTTCCCCTGAGGCAATCATCAAAAAATTCAGGATGTTCGGTGGCAAGGTAAGTCAAAAACTTGTAAAGAACTTAATTGGGAAATATGTGTAAGAAAGAATGAAAAAGATAAAGATTGATATACTCTCGAGGGTTGAAGGACATGGTGGCATCCTTGTAACGATTGATGGGAATAGGGTAGAGGAGGTGAAAGTAAATATCTATGAGGGTCCAAGGCTCATCGAACAACTCCTCATCGGGAAAGACTATAAGGAATGCCTTAATATTGTTCCAAGAATATGTGCGATATGTACTCTTTCTCACAGGTATGCAAGCATAAGGGCACTTGAAAGAGCACTCGGTGTTTCAGTGAAAAAGAAGGTTTTACTTATGAGAGACCTGATGCTTCTCGGAGAGATAATAGAGAGCAATGCGCTTCATGTTTTTGTGCTCGCCCTTCCGGATTTTTTCGGTTTTCCATCCATCACAGAGATGTTACAGGAACACAGAGAAATTATAATGACAGGATTAAAAATAAAAGAATTCGGCAATCTCGTAATGAAAACAACATCGGCAAGGATGATACACGGTGAGAACCCGATTATAGGCGGGTTCGGAAAGTATCCTCTTAATAAGGAACTAAATGAAATAAAAAGGAAGGCAAATGAACTCGTCCCGATGGCAGTAAATGCAGTAGAATTCCTCTCATCTGTAAAAGTTCCAAACTTCTGTGAGGGAAAGGAAAAGATAACGTTTATGTGCCTTAATTCAGGAGAAGAATTTGGTTTTGTGGGAGATACAGTTTTGATCTCAAGGGGCGAGGAAAGAAATGTAGATGAATATGAAAATCTCACAAATGAACGTGTTGTTTCCCATTCATACGCCAAGAGGTGTACCTATAAAGAAAAAACCTTTACTGTAGGTGCTATTGCAAGGGTCAATCTCCTGGGTGAAAGACTAAAGGGTGAATCATTCAAGTATTTCAAGAAGATGTATAATTCAAGATGGGAGAAAAATCCACTATTTAATAGTTATGCACAACTCCTTGAAATACTCTTTGTGTTGGAGAAGATTCCCTCCTTGATAGATGAAATAAAACGGTTTAAAAACCCTGAGATAGAAATTCCTGAAAAAGTTTCTGGTAGAGCAACAGGAGCGGTGGAAGCACCAAGAGGAACACTCTATCACCATTACGATTTAGAGAATGGGATTATCATAAAGGCATATATAATCACTCCGACAGACCAGAACCTCGATGAGATGGAAAGGTTCTTGAGGATTGCAGCAGAGAACCTTCTAAAAAAATCGAAGAAAGACATCGATTCAAAACTTGAAATGGTAGTGAGGGCTTACGACCCCTGTATCAGCTGCTCCGCGCATTTAGTTAAAGTAGTCCATAAATGAAAAATGTAACATTCACCAAACGACTCAAACAAATTGTTGACAATAAACGAATCGCAGTGGTTGGAATGGGCAATGTCGATAGGGCAGATGATGGTTTTGGAATTAAAGTTGCAGAATCACTCAAATTAGAATTTCCTGATAGGATTTTTATAGAAGATGAAGGAATGGAAGGGATATTAAATACGATAAACGAGAGGAAAGACATAGATTTTGTGGTATTTGTAGATACGGTTGATGCTAATGAAAAAAATGGGACTCTTCTAATTATTGAAAAAGAGAACATAGAAGACATAAAATACTCTCACAAAATTCCCTTAAAACTCTACCTTTCACTGGTTGATAAACCATCCTGTATCATCGGTATCCAGCCTGAACAGTTAAATTTTATGCAGCCAGTTTCAGAAGAAGTTGTAGATGGTATAAGAAAAACTATAAAGATGCTAAAATCAGTAATGAAGGATAATGTAGGTAGTGAAGAAAAAGATTGATAAATATGGAAAAAAAGGGTCCGAAAAAATAAGGAGATGAAATGAACCTTATGAAGACGTTTCTTATATTTTTTATTTTTGAGTTCTTCTCTATAATAGTTATAATACCATCCATATTTTCAGAGGAAAAAAATCTTTCAGAAGATAATTACAGGATATATTCTGTAGAACACAGTGAAGTAATATCAATAGAAAGGATTGTAGAAGATTTTGGGGATTATGATGTAATTTTTTTTGGAGAAGAGCACAACGATTCTGTTGCTCATTATCTTGAATGGTTATTATTAGAAAAATTGTTTAATACATATGGTGAATCACTTGCTCTTTCTCTTGAAATGTTTGACAGGGATGTCAGGGTGGTCTTGGATGAATATCTGAGAGACAAAATTAAAGAACAATATCTTAAGAAAGATGCCAGGATATGGAAAAATTATAAGGATTACCGACCTATGGTAGAATTTGCGAAGGAAAAAAATTTGGATATTATTGCAGCAAATGCACCTTTTCGGTATGTTAATCTGGCAAACTCAAAAGGGCAGAAATATCTTACAACGCTTTCTGAGACTGCAAAATCCTTTATTGCTCCGCTTCCATACGATACAGCAGTAGGGGCTTACCTTGAAAAACTTAAGGATATAAGTAAACAAATAGCCGATTCGTTAGCCAAAAAAGAAAAAGCAATGCCTGATTCCTTAAAAAAATCAAAAATGAAACCGATGTCCATGCCAACCTACAACATAAATCAAGGACAGTCGCTCTGGGATGCAACAATGGCATATTCGATTTATCAATATCGTGAAAAGAATCCAGATAAAAAGATTATGCATGTGAATGGTAGAATGCACAGTGATGACCATTTTGGTGTTATACAACAACTGAAAAATTATGATAACAATATTAGATATCTCTTAATATCTGCATTCCCGGAGGATTCATTTCCAAATACTGACTTTATCCAATATAAAAATCTTGCAGACTATATTATCATAACGGACCCTTCCATTCCTAAAACATTCGAGCAGTAATTTTTTTTTAAGCCACTCAAAACCTTCATTACTATAAAGATTGCGTATATACATTTACTCTGTCAAAAGAAGTTTTTGTTTTTCTTTGATTAAAGAAAAATCTTGACTAATTGAATGATATGGGTTAGTGTAAATATCAGAAGTCTTAAAAGTTAATAGAAAAGGAGACAATTATGAAGAAAGAAGGGAGCGAAATATGGGCTTTAAAACATCCTCTAAATTTTAATAAGTATAGAGGAGAATATCTTGCCCTTGTGAATGATAGGATTGTAGCACATGGAAAAAAGTTCGAGGAAGTTTACAATGAGGCGATTAAATTTGATAAAGAGCCTGTATTTACAAAAATTCCTGAAAGTGAGATAATGATCCTATGATAAAATTTAGTTTCAAAAGTTTTGAGACCGAACATTTTGGCATAGTTAAGAGACCATTTGGCACTATCAAACTTATTTCTGGAAACTATAGTGTTAGAGGGGAGTTTCTCATTGATTCAGGTGCAGATATAACAATAGTTCCTAAAGGGTTTGGTGAAACAGGATTGGGTTTCTCTCTTATGGAGGGTGAGAAGGTTGTTAATCTTGGTGGTGTTGGAGGTGGTTCAATTCCTGTTGTTATGAGGAATATCGAAATAAGAATAGAGGATGAAGTGATCGAAACGAGAATTGCTTGGGCTCTCGCAGATACAGTTCCATTAATTCTTGGACGACTTGATTTCTTCAAAAAATTCAATATTGAATTTAGAGAAAGTGAAAATAATATTATTTTACAAAAAGTAATACACTTAGAACCCTGATGAAACTGCTTATCAAGTGCTTCGGATGATAATAAGGTAAGTTTTCTCAAAAAATGACTATACACTGGAAATAAACGGAAGGGGATTGCATCATATCTTTGTAGTACTCCAAAGATGGTATGTTATTTAGAGCGGGATATTGATGACAGGAGATTACGAGTTATAGAAAGAAGTTTGGGATGGTAATTTTTCTATATTCCAGTTTCCAGCCTGACCCCGCTTCTTTTTATGGGGTTTCATAACCCCTTATTTTTCAATATAATAGCTTATCGTATATAGACTTAGTTTCACTTTCAATTTGTTTACTTTTGCTCATTTTTGCCTACTTTTGCTCACTTTATAGTCCCAAATCGGTCACAAAGAATGGGTGAATTTTTAGCACAAAATTTGGAGAAAGTGTTCAGTTTTTTTTTCTTGACATGTTTCTTTCATTGCACTATAATCCCTCAGTATAGAAAAGTT
>SOKM01000035.1 GCA_004375785.1 Candidatus Cloacimonadota bacterium
CCATCACCATCAAGGAGAAAAACCAGTATTCCCCATCTTGGAATAGGGTAAGGGTAAAAACCCATAAAATATCCGTGCGTTTTTCTGTAATCTTCTTCACTGTAAAAATATGTTGCAGTCCCTGTTTTTCCAAATACCTTTTTCATTCCGAGTATCTCCTGGACTGGTTTTGTTGTGCCGGAAAGGCTTCCCTCCCTCATACCTTCCTTGATTGCTTCGGCAAACACCTCTTTGTGATTCATTCTTTTTTCATAAATTAGAGTAGAATCACTTATCCTGTAAAGATTTCCATTTCCCACAATTGAGTAGACAGCTAAGAAAAGTTCCTGCGGCTCTATCCTCAAATTCTTGCCTATCCCGATCCAGACTTTTCTTTTTTCAGCATTAGATAGGCCTGCAAGCCTGACGAGGCCTTTTTCAGTAATCAAATTATATTCTAAGAGGATTTGTAAAAAGATATTGTATCGCTTAATAGTAAATATTTTTGCGAAATAGTTATCGCAGGAATTCCCGATTGCTCCTACGAGGTCTAAATAACCATGTCCGGGTCTATACCAACAGGTTGGTGGAATTGGAGAGCCTGATTCTGTTTCGGGACAGAAAAGAACCTTATTCTTATCTCCCCCATCTGCAAGATAAGCAAGGGTGCTGAAGACCTTGATTATAGAACCTGTTGGGAAAGGATACTCAAGCAGACAAAGGCTATCTTTTATTTCACAAACCCTTCCCCTTTCAAAATCAATTAGAAGATAAGAGAGAGGAATGCTGTCACCAGTAGCAAAGAGAGGTGAAGGAGGGAAGAATAAGGATAAAGGATAAAGGATAAAGTAAAAAAATAAAAAATTTGTCTTATTGATTTATTGGTGTTCCCCTTTTCTCCGATTCTCCCATTCTCCGTTTCTAAGATTTGGCATTTGCAAGGGCTCACCGGTATTGCAATCTCACGGTGGTCATATATTCTTCAAGCATTGTTCTTATTCCGATAGCTTCGAGTAGAGTGGGTCTTTTCTTTTTAGGTTTAATTATTTTTGGTTTCCCTTTGATACCCACTTTTTTTGCTACTGCATAAATAACGTCCTGGAAATCTCCCAATTCGTCAATAAGTCCGAGTTCCATAGCCTGTTTCCCCGTTATTATTCTACCATCTGCTATTTTTAAAATATCCTCTTTCTTCATCCCCCGCTCCAAGACAATTGCTTCAACAAATTGATTGTAAACATCGTCAATGACGTTCTTTAACAGCTGCTTTTCCACATCTGACATTTTCCTGAATGGTGAACCAATATCCTTGTGTTCTTCAGATTTTATCACCATAAAGTAAACGCCTATTTTTCTCAATAATTCCTCGAAGTTGGGCATCTCCATTATTACACCTATTGAGCCAGTTATTGTCCCCGGGTTTGCAAATATCCTATCGCAGGGAACAGCAATGTAGTACCCACCTGATGCAGCAATACTTCCCATTGAAGCGAAAATAGGTTTTCCTGTTTTTTTAACCCGTTGAATTTCACTATAGATTTCCTGGGAGACAGCAACGCCCCCTCCAGGACTATCGATACGGAGAACAATTGCTTTTATGTTTTTGCTCTCTCTGAATTTTGAAAGGTTCTTAACTGCCTCTTTTCGAACTTCATCCGTAAGCATTCCTTTCACCTCAATGAGACCTATTGATTTCTCAAAACCGAAGTTTACGCTTGTTGTACTCAAGGAAAGAGGCGTAAAGTAAAGTAGAGGCAAAATTAAAACCCTAAATATCACATAAACTATACAAGACATCTTCCCTCCAATCTTTCTTTTACTTTTCCAAAGGAATTAATACCGTTCATCGCAGATGAACCTATACCGTTGCGTAGCAAGCATTCGTATGCTACGCCTGATTGCTTTCATAAAATGTATCTATTACAGACCCCAGGTAGCTATCATTAATCTCTCCTGCAAGGGCTTTTGCCTCTTCTATCTGTGACTGCCATCCTTTATTATTCAACCCCTTGTTGGAGACCGCCAGGAGGTATAGTGCCCATGCCCGCTCCCTCATATAACCCAGTTGTTCTGAAAGTTTCTTTAGCATAGAAGCATTATTAAATACAGATTGAAAATCCTCATTTTTAACTGAAACCCTTGCCGCTTCTCTGAACAGAGTTATAGCCATATCTACATCACCTATTTGTCTTGATGTGTCGAGAGCTCTCCTAAAAGCTTCTTCCTTTTTTTCCTTATTAATGTTTTTATCGAGCAAACCAATAAGTGCATCCGAATAAAATGAATATTTCCTATCCTTAATTTCGTTTGATTTTTCTCTAACTTTATATAGCTGTTCCAATGTACTCTTAAGATTGTCCATGTAGTAATAATCCATTCCGAGCCATCTTGTCGCTTCGAGCATACCCATTGAACCCCCAATGACATCAGCTAATTCTGCTGCTTTACTATGATATTCTACAGCATTCTCAAAATCACCAACATTGTGAAAAACTTCGCCAATGTTAATAAATAGAGCCATCTGGTGTTCAATGTCATTCATCTTCTCAGCCATAGAGAGTGCCTGGTTATAGAGTTCAATAGCCCTGGTAGGCTGGTTCATCCGAAAGAGGATATTCCCAAGGTTTCCAAGACTGTCCTTTTCGGTTTTTATATCACCAACCTCGCGAGAAAGGTTTAATGCTTTATCTGCATAAGATTTAGCTTCTTCCTGGTCTCCCTTAATAGTGTGAATTATTGAGATTGACATACATAAAGGTGGTATTTTCTCGCTCAGATTCATCTCCTTAAACATTTTCATTGCTGTTTCATAATTGGCAAGTGCTTTCTCTGGAAATCCAAGCAGGTAATTAACCTCCCCGATATTCTGAATGGCAACTGCCTCATTGACTTGATTTTTAATATCTCTATTGATTTCAAGGGAGTGGTTAAAAGCTGTAAGTGCCTTCTTAAACTTCCCTGTTTTTTTATAGTAAATTCCAAGATTGTTTTCTGCCATTGCAACGAGTGGAAGGAGTCCGATTACTTTGGCTGAATTTTTGGCTCGTCTATAGTACCTGATTGGTTTCTTTACAACCCCCATTCTATCATAGAGCATGCCGATATTGAGCAATGACATTATTCTATCCTTTTCGGAACCTAACTTATTGGCAAGTCGTAGTGATTTCTTTTGATTTAGAAGAGCCTGTTTCGTATCACCTATCATCATCAGGAAGTATCCCTGTCGTCTGAAAATTTCGAGTTTTGTCTTCTCTCTTTCTCCAGATGCTTCAGTTTTTTTAAGCAGCCGAAGAGCATCATTAAAGAACTTTATACCTGCTTCGTTAGCAAAATAGTTTCTTGCCTTTTCACCCGAAAGTTTTGAAAACAAAATACCGTTTTCAACATCACCGCCATTTACAAAATGGTATGCAAGAATTTCAAAAACGGGCTTAGGGTTTTTTTCATTTCTTTTTAATATCCAATCACCGTATCGTTTGTGTAGCCTGCTTCTCGTTCTTTTTAACATTGAATTATAGATGACCTCACGAACAGTCGGAGTATTAAAACGATATTTATGATTTTCTCCCTCTTTAATGCTGCTTATTTCTCCTTCGAAGTGCTCGAGGCTTTCTAAATTAGCAATAATTTCTTCTTGTTCTTTCTGTAAAAGATAAACTAAATCTTCAAGAGTAAAAATCTGACCCACTATTGACGCCATCCGAAGAACACGTTGGTCCATCTCATCCATTCTATCCACGCGTTCCATTACAATACTATTTATCGTTTCGGGAACCCTGATTTCCCCGGGTGATTTTCTGAGCTCTACCTTTACTTCTTTTTTCTTCAATAACCTTCTTTTTGCAAGATTCTTGGCAAGCGCTTCTATGTAGAGAGGGTTTCCTTTTGTGTGTTTGAACACAAGTTCGGTAATTTCGCTGGAGGGTTCACGGTCCTCGAAAATCTCTCTAAGGTATTGCGCAGTAAATTCCTTTTGGAGATTTTTAAGATGAATATTTGTAGCAAAATCTTCGGCAATCAGTGGAAAGGCGAATTCGGGTCTAAATGTGCCGAAGAAAATGAAAGGTCTGTTCGAAATTTCGTGTGAGAGAAATGTCAGAAGTTCTATGGATAACCTATCGGACCAGTGGAGGTCCTCAAATTTAAGGCATAAAGGGGTTTTTGCAATAGTAGAAAAAAGATTTTTTATTGAATCGAAAATGTACTTTTTCTTCATTTCGGGTGGAATGGACATTGTCTCTTCTGTTTCTAAATCAAGAAGTGTTGGAATAAATACTGCTTCCATCTCTCCCAGACCTTTACTGCTGAGGGAAGTCCCAATTTTTTTCCTTTTTTCTTCATCACTATCCTTTTCCGAGATGTTAAAGAGACGGATTAGTATCTGCTTGAAGGGAAAATAGGCAATGTTAGAAGTATATGAGTATGAATCTCCCCTAAGAATAGTAAATCCTTCATTAGTAAGAAGCGTGTCAACTTCCTCTAATAGTCGTGTTTTTCCTGTTCCTGATTCACCAATTATTGAGACAATTTTTCTCTCACCTTTTTTTACCGTTTCTATGGTTTCTGTTATGGTATTTAATTCCTCTTTTCTTCCGATAAGTTTTGTTCTGGTTTTTAAGGATAGAATTTTCTTAGGTTTTTCTCTTATTTTCTGCTTTTCTGCAAGATATATGAGAACAGGTTTCTTTTTTCCTTTTACTCTAACAGATGGAAGTTTCTTAACTTTTATGTGTTTTTTTACCTTCTGGTATGTGGAATGGCTAATAATCACCTGCCCGGGTTCTGCGACACTTTCCAATCGTGATGCAAGGTTGACATTGTCACCCATAATAGTAAATTCCATCCTTTCAATGGTTCCAACGTTGACCGCAACAACTGGTCCTGTATTAATCCCAATACTCATGGAAAGAGGAACGGGTAAATTTCCTTCATTGTTAAATTTAACCATCTCTCTCTGCATTTCAATGCCTGCAAGAGTTGCTCTTATCGCATCATCTTCATGTGTTTCGAGTGCCCCAAAAACGACCAGTATTGCATCACCCATAAATTTGTCGATTGCACCACCATACTTAAACACTACATTGAGCATCCTGGTGAAGTATTCATTTACTACCTGAACGACATCTTCCGGGTCCATTGTTTCAGACATCGCAGTGAATCCCGTGAGGTCAGCAAAAAGAATGGTGACAGTTCTCCTTTCACCATCAACCTTTATTTTCTCAGGTTCAATTGAAATTTTCTTAACAAGCCGTTGTGGTAGATACCGCCCAAGCGCTTCAATGAAATTTTTGAGGTAGAGAAGCTGTTTTTTTGCTTTTATAACAGGTTCCTTTTCTGTGGGGTCATAATATTCTGAAATTGCATTTTTAATCTCTTCAATGAGATTTATATCTTTATTCATTCTGCCTCCATTCATGCTTGTCCCGTAAATATTATGCTCTATTCCTCTATCATCTCAACGTTTGCTCGCGGTAATACGACTTTTTTACCATCTTCCAGTTCGACCCCGAGGATTCTCACTTTTGCTTCTGTCTCGATCTGTTGTAATTCAGGCGGTAATTCACTCACCTTCCCGATTGCTCCAAAGTGTGGTTCCCTGATTACTCTTATAGGACATCCAATTTCAAGTCCCTTACTCTCTTTTTCCATTTCTTCCGGTTTTACACCTATCAGTGGAATAACGATTTCAGGTCTCAATACACCCGCCCTGATCTGTGTCGCTCCATTGATGGAAGCCTTTTTACCAGCCTGAGCACATAAAAGATTAAAAGTTTTTTCTGCCATTTTCATCTTCCCAAAACCTTCGGTTATCACAAGAGTCACGCCAATATCCTCAGAGCCTGTAATTGCAACCCCGATGTCATAACCAAGAAAATTTCTCAGATCCTGGTCATCTATACCTCCAACCACTATTCCACTGACTCCATATTTTGCTGCATTCTTAAGTGCATTACTGTCTATGAATGAACCACCAATAAGGATTTTTCCTTCGTGCTCTTGCTTTATTATATCGGAAGTAACAACATCTTCAGGACTATCGGTTATTTTGGTAATAATGCCTTTGGCTTCGCCTCCAATGCCAAAGATACCCTGCACAAAGGCTGCAACTGCTTCAATAACAACGCCCTCATTCTCTATAACCTCTACAACTTTTCCATCTATATAAGCGTCAATCTCTACCTTTTTGGGAGGTGCTCTCAGGATTAGTTGTCCTGTAATTTCAGAGATACTTTCAAGCGTCCCCTTTACCGGCGATTTTATTACAGTCTTGAAAAGTCCAAAGAGCCCCTTTGTCTGCGCAATGATTTCCCCCTCATCTAAGCTATCCCCTTCTACTTTTTTGAGGTATTCCCCCATATCAGAAGGTGGGACACCGAGTTTTCCGGCAAGGTTCAAAGGCACCACTTCGCCAGGCAGCGATGTTGTTGCAACAATACTTCCGGCAGTGACTTCATCGCCTACCCTGACGAGGACTTTGCCTTTAAGGGGTAACCTTCTTTCCTTTCTTACTACCGAGCATGCAGTTACTTTGAGTCCCGGTGTATAGGCATGTGCCACATATCCTCCTTTTTAAGTTACAAATGATTCAATTTTGTATCAACAGAATACACAATTTCCA
>SOKM01000085.1 GCA_004375785.1 Candidatus Cloacimonadota bacterium
TTCCTCTTTCATTGATAAGATTATGTTTTAGAAGTAATGCCAATGCTCTTTTTGCCGTTGAATTATTACTTATTTCTACAAGCGCCTTATTATTATAGAGCTTTCCATACAATATTTCTCCGTTTCTTTGCAAAACCAACATTATTTGCAATAAACCTCGTTGTCCTTCGATTTCTATGAGTTTTTTGCTGACAGTCATACTTCTCCTACCTTAATACTGTATGAACGAAAACATATTAATAGTTATCGTTTAACGTTAAATGGAAAAGTTTAAGTATTACTAATGTATTGCATATTTGCATTTAACGATAAACGTTGAATAGCAAGAAAATGAAGAGTGGAAAAAATATGAAACAAAAACGTTCGTTTGTACTGGATGAAGAAGAAAACGAAGCAGTCCAACTGTTCTCGGAGCTCGGAATGCCAAAAAATCTTGCAAAAACATTACTGTACGTCTCCGAGGTTAAAGAATGCTGCTCTGCAGATATTGAGCAAGGGGCAGATCTTCGACAGCCCGAAGTAAGCGTTGCCATGCGAGAACTCAGAAAGAGAAGATGGATAACAAAGCGGGATCTTAAAAAGAAAGGAAAAGGCAGACCAGTTCATATCTATAGTTCTACAAAGCCCTTATCTGAAATATTGAAAACCTTTGAGCAGGAAAAATTAGCAGAAGTTGAAGGTGTCAAAAAGGATTTGTCAAAACTCAAAAATATCATCGTAAGGGGAAAGATTGGGGCATAAGACACCTCGAAAGTTACAGTGTAATTTAAAAACGAGATTAGTCTGATACCATAACATACCTTGGGGGGTTGTAGAGTTCTAAGGAGATATACTTTTTTATTCCATCCTCCTTGCAAAGTTACCTTACCTCTCCTCCAGTGACGGCTCTACATCCCCTCGACAATTGCCAGTGTGAAGCCATTGGTGCTCTCTCCAGCGCCTCCTCCTTACATCCCGTTTAGTAGGTGGTTTCACGCTGTTTATAGGTTTGATTTAAAATGACAAGCGAAAAGTACCAAAAAATAGAATTAACTGCTATATGCCCTGAATGTAGTAGTACATATCTTAGTAGGAATTATTCTAGAGCAGAGTTGGTATGCGATGATTGTGGTCTTGTTATTGAAGAAGATTTAATTGACTATGGTCCTGAATGGCGTGCGTTTGATAGTGAGCAACGTGAGAAAAGAGCTCGTACTGGAGCACCTATGAATTATATGATTCATGATAAAGGTCTCAGTACCACAATAGGTTGGACAAACAGAGATTCTTATGGAAAATCTATTCCAAACAGAAACAGAGCACAGTTATATAGAATGAGGAAATGGCAGAGAAGAATTAGAATTAGTGATGCTACGGTGAAAAACCTTGCATCCGCTCTTTCTAATCTTGATAGAATGTCATCACGCATGGGTCTTCCAAGAACTGTAAGAGAAACAGCTGCAATGATTTATCGTAAAGCGGCATCAAAGAATTTGGTTAGAGGTAGAACTGTCGAAGGTGTTTCCGCTGCATCTTTGTATGCTGCATGTAGACAGTGTCACGTGCCAAGAACACTTGATGAAATAAGTAATATAGCAAATATGTCAAGGAGAGATATTGGGAGAAACTATCGATATGTCTCCCGTGAACTAGGATTAAAATTGATGCCTACAACACCTCAGGATTATATTTCAAGGTTTTGCAGTGAATTAAAGCTTAATGGTGACGTAAAGGCTAAAACAATAGAAATACTCAAAGAGGCGGCAGATAAAGAACTTACAAGTGGTCGTGGTCCGACTGGTGTGGCAGCTGCATCTCTCTATATCGCATCTGTACTTTGTGGTGAACG
>SOKM01000281.1 GCA_004375785.1 Candidatus Cloacimonadota bacterium
ACCAGTTCATCAAAACTTATCCCAGTCCACCAATATGTCGAATCTGTAAGGGTGCTGTCCCAGAATGCCCAGGGGATGGTGTTTGAGAAACCTGACGATGAATCTGCTTTTATTGAATCAATTGAGGGAGATCCATAGATTCCATCGTCATCGCGCCATTCTGTCCTCGCCATATCACAGTATAAAGGAATAGCATTCATCCCGCAATCAATGAGGTCATTTATATTAAAATGCCCCCCTTCTACCGTTCCTATATAATTTTGCGTATGTCCAATAACAGAATCACTAACTATTAGTGTTGCAGCATTAAGTGGATAAGATACCGTAAAGAGAGAAAAAGGAATTCCTAAAAGGAATGAAGTCTTCCATTTATTTAGGTTTTTCAACATGTTATGCATCTTTCAAAGGTATTGCTTTAGCACCACTGGTCGAGTTTGCAGTTGTTTATCAGCACGTCCAAAGTCACAAAGCATGCCCCGTGAAATGTAAAACTATTTCATCGGGGTCAAGTCGAAGATACCGAGTGAAATCGAGGTGCCTTAGGTCCCGAATATTTATATTGAGGGGCACCGCCCCCAGATGTCAGGTGGTAATCATCACAAGATCCCGAACTTCGCTCCTAAGGCTATACGGAGATATATGTCGGTATCACTACCATTACTTGAAGTGTTTACAATCAATATTCCCGGTTCAATAAAGAAACGATTTTCTTTATTCATATAAAAGTCAAATCCCATGCCACCACTTAACACAAGGGCACTTCCAGTACCAGAAACAAATCCAAGACCTGTGTGAATATAAGGTTGAATCCCTTGACTTTGGATGTAAATGAGAGCGTCAAATGTAGGGTAGAGCAGAGAGTAATTCAGAAAAAATACTGTACCTCCAGCAATGTGTATATCAGCGAAATTACACCTGATCCCCAAGCGGTCTGAAGGATTGAATATTACATCCCCGCCGATATCCACCTCGAGATCACTCTTAATAAGAAAGTTCACCTTTGGCACTATTTCAACCAGTGGTTTTTTTGATCTTTTTGAAATCCTTGCATCCAGAGATTGAATTAAGAATAGTAACAAAATAACCAAAAAAATAGTAACTTTTTTCATCTTTTCACCTCCTTTTTGTTTAAGTCAACTTATATCTTAAATCTTACATCCCATTTCGTCAGTCTTATTTCCATCTTACATCCCATTATTCTATTTCACTATCATCACCTTAACAGATTGCTGACTCGCCCTGTCTTCTAACTTCAAGAAATAGATGCCGCTTGAAAGGTCTTTGGCTTGTAGTTTGAGTTTATGCTGACCAGCAGAGAGGCCATTGAAAGAAAATGTTCTTACTTTTTGCCCAAGAAGGTTATAGAGACCCAATTCAGCACTTCCTGCTTTTGTGAGCTGCAATATCAGTTCGATGTAATCACCTCTTATTGGATTCTGTAGAAGATTTAATCCAGAATGAGAAACCACATCCCTTGATTCCTCAACACCAGGACCTAAAAACTCGTAAATCTGAACTCCAGCCATAGTAACAGCAACATAGGCATAAGAACCTGATATATAGACACCCTTAGCTCCATAACCTGGTGTAGCATAATATCCTACCTCCTGTGGATTTGATGGTGTAGATACATCTATTACATGAAGTCCAGCCCAATCATCCGCCACATAGGCATAAGCGCCTGAGACACAAACGCTATAAGCAATACCCTGTGTATCATAATTGCCAACATACTGCGGATTTGATGGTGTAGATACATCTATCACACAGAGTCCAGCCCAATCATTAGCAACATAGGCATAAAAACCAGACACATAGATCCCCCAAGCTTCACCCGGTGTATCACAATATCCTACCTCCTGTGGATTTGATGGTGTAGATACATCTATCACACGAAGCCCTGCACCATAATCAGCAACGTAGGCATAGGAACCTGATACATAGCTCCCCCAAGCTTCACCCGGTGTATCACAAAAACCTACCTCCTGTGGATTTGATGGTGTAGATATGTCTATCACCCTAAAACCTGCCCACCCATCTGCTACATAGGCGTAGGAACCTGATACATAAACATCATAAGCTTCACCTGGTGTGTCACAAAAACCTACTTCCTGTGGATTTGATGGTGTAGATACATCTATCACACGAAGCCCCGCATCCTTATTTGCAACATATGCATAAGGATGTGATACATAGAGACCATAAGCCCAATCTGGTGTTTCGCAATAGCCAACATACTGTGGATTTGATGGTGTAGATACATCTATTACTCTGAGTCCATCTGGAATTGTTGTAACATAGGCGTAAGAACCAGATATAGAAATATCCCAAGCGTGGCCTGGTATATTATCATAAACGCCAACATACTGTGGATTTGATGGTGTAGAAATATCTATCACCCAGAGCCCACATCCGTCGGCAAGATATGCATAGGAACCTGATGCATAGATACCACAAGCCCAACCTGTATCAAAATGCCCTACCTCCTGTGGATTTGATGGTGTAGAAATATCTATCACCCGAAGCGCACTTTCATCAGCAACATACGCATAGTAACCTAATACATAATCATCACAAGCGGCACCCGGTGTATCACAAAAACCTACCTCCTGTGGATTTGAAGGTGTAGATATATCTATCACCCGAAACCCAGCACCTTCATCAGCAACATAGGCATAAGAACCTAATACATAAACATCTAATGCAAAACCAGGTGTATTACAGAAACCTACCACATTTGGATTAGAAGGGGAAGATACATCTATTACACATAATCCAGAATCACCATCTGCAACATATGCATAGAAACCTGATATAAAAACACCATTAGCCCACCAACCTGGTGTATAACAAGAACCAACTTCCTGTGGATTTGATGGCGTTGATATGTCTAAGACCAGGAGACCACACCAACTGTCAGCAACATAGGCATAGGAACCTGATATATAAACATCATAGGCCCCACCTGGTGTGTCATAAAAGCCAAGTTTTAATGGTGAATTGGGGTTGGATATATCCCATATCTCAAGTCCAGCATTTCTATCTGCAATATAAAGTTTCTGTGAAGAACTCTCATAGAAAAGACCACGAACTAAACCTCGGGTATGGATTCCCTCTGACACCATCACAGGTGAAGAAGGAGTGGATACATCTATGATATAGACACCACCACCTGCTCCACAGATAGCAAGGTTTCTTGGTTGGTCATATATTACCGATTCTGTCATTCCAAAGGGCCAGTTGCCGACAAACCGGACATTAAGAGAATCAAACCACATATTGCTTACCTCTTCATAGTGATTTACCGGCTCTGAGAATGGTTCACCATAAGCCGCACCACTGCCTGTAATAACTACACAGGCTGCTAAGATTAGTAAATATTTATACATAAAAACCTCCTTTTTTTCCTTTACCCTCACACCAATGTATTTATGATGGTATGGGGTTTATTAGATCATACCCCGTTAACAACTCTTTCTCAGAATTCCTTTTATGCTCTTTCGTTATTTTTTAGTGTATGATGAAAAAATAAAAAAGTCAAGAATTTTTCTTAACTAAATTTCTAAAAAGGGTCGTAATATTATATATGTTTATGAAGAAAGTGGTCAATTTATGCTCCAGCAATAGACGAGGCTTCCAGCCTCGAACCTTTGCCTTATGAGCCATCCCTGTCTCACCTGCTGGTTTTAAGGAATTTGCACAACTGCCGAGTTAATAAAATGTTAGTCGATAACTTCTGTTAGCTCTCTGGCAAATGCGAATATGCTGAAGATACCGCCAGTATGGATGAAAATAACCTTTTTGTACCTTGTTTTTCTTAAATGTTTTAACATGCCGTGAAATGTCTTTCCTGTGTAAACCGGTTCCAGAATGATTCCCAATTTTGCCATACGTCTTATTGTTTTTAATTCAGCTGGATAGGGAATGGCATAACCTTTTCCAATGAACCCATCAATCAGGTTCATATCATCCTCACCAATCTTTATACTCATATTGAACTTGTCGATTGCCTTTTCACAAATCCCTAAGATTTCTTTCTTGAAATATTCAATCGTATCACAGACAAGTATTCCATTCAGGTCTATTTTTAGATTCAACAATTTTTTCCCGAGCAGTAATCCAGCATAGGTTCCGCCTGAACCAACAGCACAGTAAACCGCTGCTATTTTCTCTTTTTTGATGAAACCTTTCATCTCCTTCATACAGTCAAGATAACCCAGGCTCCCGATTTCATTCGACCCCCCCACCGGAATAATGTAAGGTCTTTTTCCTTTTCTCTTTAACCTTTCAGCATAGGCTTCCATAACTTCATCTCGACTCTCATACTGTTTTGGTGTAATATAATGAACCGTTGCTCCTAATAATTTTTCGAGCAGAAGATTTCCTGTATATATTTTCTGTGGTTTTCCACGAACGCGCAGGAAAAGATGACATTCAAATCCGAAACGCTGTGCAAATGCTGCGGTTGTTCGGCAGTGATTCGACTTGATGCCGCCACAGGTAAGAATTGTATTGCATTTCTTATTCTTTGCATCGGCTATAAGATACTCAAGTTTTCGCGCCTTATTACCCGAGATGAGTAACCCGGTCAGGTCGTCACGTTTGATGTAAATTTTTGTGCTGGTTTTTAATCCACGAATCTCTTCGATTGGGGTCTTTTTTGTAATCTTCAATGGTTTCAACATTTCTATTACCTCCCTAGCTTCAAATCTCTTAAATTAAATTTTCTTTTAATTCCTCAATCCGTTCTTTATAGTGGATAGCTGGTGACTTTTTATATAGTTTACGGTATAGAGTGAGTGCACTGGTTTTATGAGTTTTCTTTCCTGTCATCTTAAAAAGCTCGTAATGGAGCGTTGCAACCTCTGAATCTTTTTTACATTTTAACAGCATATTTTTCAATTGTTTTACAGTATCACTTTTCTGATAATCCGATGTTCTGGTGCTCTGATGTTCTGATACTCTGCCCCCCTGATGTTCTATCTTTACCTTTAACACCTTGCATTCAAATATAGTATCATCCCGTTTGACCTTCTCTGCTATCTGTAGAGCCTCATTGTTCAAAGACTCAGCTTCCTCTAATCTCTGAACTGTAAAACATAAATTAGCTTTTAGGTATAGGTGCTGACATAGATTAAATCTTAAATGTAGTTCTCTTTGAATTACAATTGCCCTGTCATAGCAATCTTCTGCCTTTGCATAATCTTTCAATTTTTTATAGATATCACCCATATTACCCATAGCGAAACTGACACTCCGTTTATCACCAAGTTCTTCGGAAATGCTTAGCGTTTTTTTATAACATCCCATTGCTCTGTGGTATTCACCCTCCTCATAGTATACAAGTCCCATATTGCCAAAACCATAACTTATACCCTCTCTATCCCCCAATTCTTCACAAATGTCCAACTGTTTCTGATAGCATTCGAGTGCTTTGGAATAGTTACCTTCATCAAGATAAATAACGCCCATATTGCCTACAATAATGGCGATACCACGTTTATAGCCCAACATCCTAGCAATTCTTAAGCTTTTCTCGTAGTATCCCAATGCCTTTTTGTAATTACCTTTATCTTTGTAAACAATCCCCAAATTTCCAAGAACGATACTGAGGTTAAATTTATCGTTTAATTCTTCAGAAATCTTTAACTGTCTATTATAGCATCCTATTGCTCTGGTATGATTCCCCTGATGGTCATAAACAGCTCCCATATTGCCTACTGTAATACTGCTGCCTTGCTTATCACCAACCTCTTCATCAATTTTTAATTTTCTCTCGAAACATTCCATAGCTTTTTTATAATTGCACTGATGTTCATAAACTATTCCCATGTGAGCTAAAGTATCGCTAAAACCTCTTGTCTCATCAAGGTTTTTATACAGCTTATAAGCCTCTTCAAATAGTGACAGGGCTTTCTTATGAAAGCCTTTTCTCGAAAGTAATTTTGCTGATTCAGTTTTAATTTCAGCAATGAAACATTTATTTTTCAAGACATAAGCCCACGCTAAAATTTTATGGTAAATTTTTTCTGCTTCAGTCCATCTCCCAAAATAAAAAAGGATTCTAACCTTTTTCAAGGTTATTTTTATTTCCCAACACATTTTCATTTCCTCAAGGCTATCTATATGAGGACTGCATGCCTTGCATAAATCTGAGGTTTTCCAAATGTTGGAATTATATATCATTTTAATATTTTCTCATATTAATTCAGCAATTCTCTCTTTGTATAGAATATTAGGTGTTTTCTCATATTGTTTACGATACATTTTGATTGCCGTGACTCTGTGAGTTTTCTTTCCTGTCATCTTAAAAAGTTCGTAATGGAGAGCTGCTTTTTGGGTTTCCTTTAAACTTTCTTTCAGCATATTTTCCAGCTGCCTAATGCCGCCTTTCCTGTCCGTTTTACTTAGGATTTTCATTTCTAAGACTTTGCATTCAAAAATAATGTCCTGTTGGTTAAGTTCTTCTGCTAATTGCAAGGCTTCCTTATTTAAGATGTTAGATTCTTCTATCCTGTTTAGGAAAAAGCTTAAATCAGCCTTACGATATAAATCTTTACATAGTGCAGCCTTCAATTGTATTTCTCTTTCCACCAGAATTGCACTTGTAAAGAATTCTTCAGCTTTCTTATACTTCTTTAAACTTCTGTAAAGGTCGCCCATATTTCCAGCAACAAAAGCAATACCTCGTTTTGTATCCAATTCTTTTGCAATATTTAAGGCTGATGTAAAAAATTTCATGCTTTTCTCGAAGTCACCTTTCCTGTGATAAGTTGTCCCGGCAAAATTTTTTGCATAGATAATACCCTGTTTATTTCCTAATTCTTCCGAAATTTGTATTGTCTTTTCGAAATATTCCATCGCTTGTTCATAGTTACCATGATTTAAACAAACAATTCCAATTGAGAGCAAAGCAAAACTGATTCTAAATTTATCTCCCAATTCTTTTGCAACATTTAATGAACGTTGATAACACTTCAAAGCTTTTTCGAAGTTTCCCATAGAAAAATATACATTTCCTAAACTTCCCATGGCAATTTTGATACTATTCTTATTATTCAACTTTTCAACAATTTTTAAGAATCTCAGGTGGCATTCCAGGGCTTTCTTGTGGTTGCCATAATCCAGGTAGATAGCACCCAAATCGTCCAGAGCCTTTCCAATTTCATGTTCATCTCCAAGTTCTTCAGCAATGTCTAATTGTCTCTTGAAACATCTCATTGCTTCTTCACAATTATTCTGGAAATAAAAAACATATCCCATTGTACTTATTGTTTTTTGGATACCACGTTTGTCTTTTAATTCCATAAAGATTTTATGAGCATCTTCAGATAATGAAAAAGCCTCTTCATAAGCATTTCTTTGCCATAGCAGGTTTCCCAGATTGTACTTACTTTCAGCAATCATTTCTTTCCTTTTAAGTTTATAAGCCCATTCTAAATTTTTACGAAAGACTGAATCTGTCTCATCCCATCTGCCAATCAACTGAAGAACCTCGCCTTTTTTCATATTAATTTTTATCTCCAGGCATAGCATCATTTCTTCAATGTTTCTTGCTGCCAAAATGCAAGTGTTATTAAAATCCCGGATTTTCCAGTTATCAGGACTGTAAATCATCGTTTAATATTTACTGAATGAAATGCCAAAAGTCAAGTTTTTTTCAGGTGAGCCTTCCCTGGTTACAAAAAGGCGAGGTTTGAAGCCTCGCCTTTTAAACTACGGACCATTCCTGCTTTTATTCTTCTTTATATTTTTCCACTCCCTCTTTTAAAAGGTCATTGCCATGAATATCATTTGCAACTATGCAGGGAAAGTCTTCTACTTCAAGTCTCCTAACTGCTTCAGACTTAAGGTCCTCGTATGCAATTACCTCTGCCTTCTTTATCGACTTAGCGATGAGCGCTGCTGCACCGCCCACTGCAGCGAGATAAACAGCCTTATTTTTTACCATTGAATCAATAACTTCCTGTGAACGACCGCCTTTCCCGATTGTTGCTTTCAATCCAATATCAAGGAGAGCAGGGGCATACGGGTCCATCCTGTAACTTGTTGTGGGACCAGCCGAACCTATTGCATACCCTGGCTTGGCAGGGGCAGGTCCAACATAGTATATAACAGCCCCTTTAATATCAAAGGGTAAGGACTCTCCTTTTTTTACTAATTCCACAAGTCTTTTATGGGCTGCATCCCTTGCAGTATAAATTACCCCTGAAAGAAAAACCTTATCTCCAATCTTTAAAGACTCTAAGTCCTCATCTTTTAATGGTGTCTTCAGTTTATGTAATTCAGCCATTTCTCCTCCTTATCTATATTATTGGTTTTTAGAAACTTCAATGTTGGGGACAAGCTCCAACGCTACTTGTCTTTTATAGTGTTATTTCTTTATGTCTTGCGGCGTGGCAGTTGATATTGACTGCAACTGGCATAGATGCTATGTGGCAGGGAATATACTCTATGAAAACCTCAAGAGCAGTTGTCTTCCCGCCAAGCCCCATAGGACCTATTCCGAGTTTGTTAATTCTTTTAAGCAGTTCAACCTCAACCTCAGAGAACTTCGGGTCAGGATTCCTTTGTCCAAAATTTCTTGTAAGAGATTTCTTTGAAAGTATAGCCGACATCTCAAAGTTCCCACCCAGACCAACACCAACAACAATTGGAGGACAGGGATTACCACCAGATTTTTTCACCCTCTCCACAACAAAATCCTTAACGCCCTCAATCCCGTCCGCTGCCTTCATCATCCTGACCTCACTCATATTTTCGGAACCTCCACCCTTGGGTGCAACAAGGATATGTATCTTATCTCCAGGGACAATCCTTGTATGGATGACTGCTGGTGTGTTATCACCGGTATTTTTTCTCTCTATTATCGGGTCACCGACCATAGATTTTCTTAGATAACCCTCAGTGTATCCCTGTTTCACACCTTCGTTTATAGCGTCTTCATACCCTTCACCAACTATATGCACATCCTGACCCAGTTCAATAAAGAAAACCGCAACACCTGTATCCTGACACATAGGTAGTTGTTCTTCCCGAGATATTTTATGGTTTTCTAAAATCATATTGAGTATTTCTTTTGCAGTCGGGGAAGTTTCTTTCTCTATTGCATCCTCTATTGCCTTTTTAACATCATCACCGATAAAGTAGTTTGCGTCCATTACCAGTTTTTTTACTGCTTCCGTTATTTTAGATGCTTCTATCTCTTTCAACACACACCTCCTTTTGAATAATGATTACATTGATTCCTCTTTGGCTGTCATTGCGAGTTGTTCTTCTTGCTCTGCTATTGCGAAGCAATCTCATTCTTCCCATATTCTTTCTTCAACTATTCAGTACTTTGGTTTTTCAGATTACACAGATTAAACATAATCAGATCTTCTCTTTTAATAGTTTTACAACTTCTTCAGGTTCCTTTGCGACAGGAACACCTACAGATTCGAATGCTTTGATTTTTTCTGCTGCTGTCCCGGTACCCCCTGAAACAATGGCGCCAGCATGCCCCATCCTTTTGCCAGGTGGCGCAGTAAGTCCTGCAATAAAACCAACTACCGGTTTCTTAAAATTCTCCTTTATATATACTGCTGCCTCTTCTTCGTCACTTCCGCCAATCTCGCCAATGAGAACCACTCCTTTCGTCTCTTCATCCTTACTGAAGAGTTCGAGACAATCTATGAATTTCAAACCTATAATGGGATCGCCTCCGATACCCAGACAGGTAGATTCCCCAAGCCCTGCATTCGTAAGATGGTTCACTATCTCGTAGGTGAGTGTTCCACTTCTTGAAACAACACCAATGGAACCCCCTGAAAATATCTGTCCAGGAAGTATTCCTACCTTACTTTTCTCTGGAGAAATGATTCCAGGGCTATTGGGTCCGATTAGATGAGTCCCTTTTTTATTCAGGAAAGAAACAACCTTTACCATGTCGAGCGCAGGAATACCCTCAGAGACTGCCACTATTAGTTTAATTCCTGCATCGCCTGCCTCGTATATTGCATCAACGGCAAACTTAGCAGGAACAAAAAGTATAGATGTATTTGCACCGGTTTGTTCAACTGCTTCTTTAACAGTGTTAAAAACAGGAACTCCTTCTACTTGCTGCCCTTTCTTTCCGGGTGTCACACCTGCAACAACCTCTGTTCCGTATTCGAGCATCTTTTTTGTATGGAAAGAACCATCCCTTCCCGTGATGCCCTGAACAACCAACTTTGTGGATTTATCTATTAGGATACTCACATTTCCTCCTATTTTTCCGCAATCTCAATGGATTTCTTTGCTCCCTCAGCCATTGACCCAGCCGTAATCAATTCTGTCTGGCTGAGAATCTTTTTCGCTTCCTCTTCATTTGTTCCGGCAAGCTTAATTACAATCGGAAGGTCTATTTTTAATGTTGAAAGTGCTTCCACGATACCATTCGCAACGTCATCGCATCTCGTAATACCACCAAAGATATTGAAAAATATGGATTTTACATTTTTGTCAGAAATGAGAATATTGAGCGCATTCACAACCTTCTCAGAACTCGAACTTCCTCCTATATCCAGAAAGTTTGCTGGCTCGCCACCATATTTCTTTATGAGGTCCATTGTCGCCATTGCGAGCCCGGCACCATTTACCACGCATCCAATGTTTCCATCAAGTTTTATATAGGAGAGCCCCTTTAATTTTGCATCGAGTTCTTTTTCCTCTGCTTCTGTCATATCCCGCAACTCTTCGATATCAGGGTGTCTTGGAAGGGCATTGTCATCAATGTTTATCTTTGCATCGACTGCCCAGGTCTCACCTTCTGGCGTAACAACAAATGGGTTTATTTCTATAAGTGAGGAATCGACAGCAATGAATGCTTTATAGAGTTTCATAATTACATCAGCTGCTTTTCTCACCAGTTTAATATCGTCGTATAATTTCAAAGCAAGTTCCCGCGCCTGATGTGGAAGAAGTCCATATTCAGGGTCAATAATAAACTTATGAATCTTTTCTGGTGTCTCCCTTGCAACCTCCTCTATATCAATTCCACCCGCTGCGCTTACCATAACAAGTGGTTTTTTGCTCCTCCTGTCAACGATGTACCCGATGTATGCTTCATCTTTTATATCAACAGCTTTTGTAACAAGAACCTTCTTTACTGTTAATCCTTTAATATCCATACCAAGTATTTGAGATGCAGCTTCCTTTGCTTCTTTAGGTGTTTTTGCAAGTTTTATGCCCCCTGCTTTTCCTCTTCCTCCAACATGAACCTGTGCCTTTACGACGACTCTGTCACCAAGTTCTGTTGCAATTTTTTCAGCTTCCTCAGGGGTTGTCGCCACCTTACCATCAGGCACAGGAATGCCAAATTTTTTGAAAATCTCCTTTGCCTGATATTCATGTATCTTCATTTCTCATACCTCCTGCTTCGTCAATAGTTATTCATTATTGGATACCTGCTTTACCTATTTCCTCTTTACTCATCTCATCTTTAATATAAGAAAAATTTCACAATGTCAAGAGAAATCTTTTTCTACTGATTACCACATAATGAATATTAACCAATTACCTTTATATAAAGGACACCCATAAAATGGGGGAGGTTTCAAAGAAAATTCTTGGGAAAATCAAAAGTCTTGAGGGTTTTGAGGCAAAGAAGAAAGAATTATTTTATCAAGACAATCTTTCTTGTTTTATGAAGCCCTTCGTTCTCAATGGTTAACCTTGTGAAGTAGACTCCCTGGCTAACCCCCTTCCCAAAATCATCAGTCCCATCCCAGACAATAGTGTATAAACCAGGGCTCTTTCCTTCATCAACAAGGGTTCTTATCTTCCTTCCAGTTATATCAAAAATATTGAATGTTACTGATTTTTTCACCAGCGGTCTCTCCCCTTTTCTCAAAGGGATTGAATAGGTGAAGGTTGTCTTACAGGAAAAAGGATTGGGGTAGTTTCTCGAAAGAGAAAAAACTGCAGGATATTGGTTTTCTTCTGGTCTCTCCTGAGTTCCTGAAATGCCGAAGAATCGCATAATGGAATCTGCGAGCGCTTCCTTTGTAGAAGGAGGAGTTCCATCAGTGAGTCCGCCGAATTCAAAGGAAGTTCCAACAGTTCTATATGTCCCAGCATCGTATGCAACACCGTTTGTATATGAAGGAGAAAGATTATTAAATATCACAAAACTTCCACCTGTGGTTCCAAGATGGTCCATCCATGAATTTTCTCCCGTATAGGTAAAACTCATCTGGTTTGTAAATGTTCCACTTACACCTGAGATTGAATAGGTATCATCACTACCATCCTGAAGCCCTAATATATTGAAATAGGAGTGGAGGGTAGTTGGACTATCATATGCCCATGTGTCCGCACCTTCCATATAGATACGACCGCCATTATCAAGAAACGAACAGAGTGAATCAACAAATTGACCGCCTGATAGTACTTTATTATTAGGCCATACACCAAGACAGATAAAGACTGCCTTGAAAGCCCGGAGTATATCTAAATAATCACTGAGCGTTGTTGAATACTCTCCTGTGTATCCACTTGCCTCAAGGGCAATCTTTATTTTTGGACCGCTTGAATAGTTCTCATCAGGATCCCAGATAAGAAAATCACCTCCAACCCCTACCTTTATAATAAACAATGTACTGTCAGCGTATGCCTCGTTTGAGGAGAAGAGCAATTTCATCTCTGCATTGTAACCAACTGGTGTTGAAGAATTTGCCTTAATGATAAATGGTGTCCCATCTTTTTCATTCCCTGGTAGAAAGTCTCCATAAGCAGATACAGAATCAATGCATTCTATATAAATGTTTTCAGGTCGCAATTTTGCGGTCACTCCAATCGCCTCTGCACTGCCGCTATTTTTTAATCTGCAGGTGAGTTCCACTGTTTCACCCGGGTCAAGTATACCATTGGGATTCGATTGTCCAGAATCATCCACTGTAAAGTTTACTAATTCCAGAACTGGCGCTAGTATAGTTACCTTGAAATGCGAAATCCAGATAGAATCGTTTGTATCATGAACTTTTAGTTCAAAAAAGATTGTATGTTGGTCGGGTGCGGATGTTGATATGGTAAAATCATAATCTTCCCCGGAAAGTGCACTATCACCTGCCGGTATATTACCGAACAATTCAACACTATCTGTTATAACAATAACATTGTCGTCAGATGAAAGAAGAGCAGAAACATCTGTTGCTTCCTCATTTCCATAATTCTTTAACATAAGAGGAAGTTCGAGCTTCTCACCAGGATTGGGAATACCATCGTCGTTTCCGTAACTTGTCCCTATTGTATCATCATCTATAACATATTTACAGAATCCGGGCCAGGGTCCGTTTGCATTAACAAGGCAAAAACCTTTATAATAAAAATGATTCTGTGCAACAACCGATACAAAGACGGTATCAACAATAGTAGGAAAGATTGTGAGTCCAACTGCACCTGTCGAATCGGTATGTCCTGAGGAGTGAAATACTGAATCCATTTTTGCGCACACAAAAGCATTAGTTAGAGGACTATCAATATCACCCACAGATACCCAGAGTATGCTTTCACCAATAGGAACAAGTGAAGGGTGAGAAACTACCATTGACTCCGGAACATCTGTTCTTAGAAGGAGTGTTGGGTCACCCAGGATGAGGTAAGTATTCATCTGCGAAATGGTGGTATCACTCATTCCACATATTTCATACATATAGAGTTTTCCTCTTACTGTTGCTTCACCAAAAGAGGTTAGCCCTTCCTGAAAAATTCCTTTATATATACCTCTGTCAAGTTTATTGTTGTGTCTTGTATGTGTAATAGAGGTAGGGCCAAAGAAACTGACTGCTCCCTTTTCTGAGGTCGGAGTTCCATTCCTAACCCATTGCTCACCAAAACAGGTAGACACATCAAATTTTGCAACACCACATCCGCAACTTGTCACAACAGGTAATTTTCTGCCATTATTAAGGGATTGAACATTTGATATATGATATATCTGTCCAAAACTCGCATACCATGAGGAACTCCATCCCGGTCCTCTGTAGTTAAGGAATCCTCTACCTTCATTAACTACATTCGTTATATCATTCCCAATTGCAGAAGAACTTGAATAATGAATTGCAAAGATGGTATCCACATATTCATAACCACCTTCCAGAATGAATTGTTCCCTTACCCAGACCTTTGTTACTGCTTGCGAAGGAAATTCATCAGAGGCAATCATCACCGCTTTTTTATACCAGTTGGTCTCTGCCATATAAGGGTTTTGTTCATAATTTATAATCTTGTTTATCACGGTCTGCAATTCAAAAGTGTTATTGATTGGCAACCTGCCGCCGAAGATATCGGGGAAGATATCGTTTATACTGTCAAGTGCAACATAATAATTATCATTCGCATAGCTCCCAGTATACTTTACAGGAAAAACATCTGCATCACCCACTGCGAGGAAATAATCAGGGGGATGCTCCCAGTTATTGTATGCATTCAACATATAATTCCGTATGTCGTAATATGTTGGACTTGGAGATATCTCGGAGAACTTCACCATTTTTGTAATAATACCCGTTTCTTCCTTCCATTCTTTGAAAGGCAACATATCGTCATAGTATGTGTCCGGTGTAATGATAACATAAAGAATGGTATCAGATGTGAAACGTTCAAAGAACTTGAAATTAAGAATAGAATTTCTGTATATATTATAAAAAGCTTGTGAGATGCGCTTGCGCCTGAATGGTTTTTCGTTCTTCCCACCCGGGGCAGTCTTTCTTATTCGGATAATTACATTCCTTGTTACCCTTATCTCATTAGTCTCCCGGGAATACTGAATGGGAAAGAACTGAAATCTCAGAATTCTGTAATCCCGAAGAATTTGAGGGGTATCAAGATAAAGCTGTCTTTCAGGGATGGCATCTACAGAAAACGAGACAGGTTCTCTTAGATGGATGGAATATCCATCGCTCCTCTCTATTTCACCTTTGAAAGCGCCTCTATCAGATACTGCAATGATACCTGAAACATAGGGAAGAGAAGAAATGTCATAAGCACCATTACCACTTCTTTGAAGAGCCGGAAATTGAATCTCAAGAATGGTTTCAGAAAGCGTGGATGATAAAATTTTTATCTCTGCTCTGTTTGATTCGAGAGCATTAAGGGCAAAGGGAAATAATAGAAAAGTTAAGGGAAAAAAGAACATTTTCTTCATAGTTACAAAGTTATTGAGTCTAATTAGTTTCATTGGTTCAATTGGTTGTATTGGTTGAATTAGAAAAAACAAATAAAACTAATGCAATTACCCTTGTTTTCCCTAATGCTCTCTACCATTTTACTATTATAATTCCATCATACCTATCTGAAATGACTGCATAATCCTCTCCTGCCCATACAGCAGTCGCATATGGTGTCTCAAAACCTCCAAGGTACTGCGGTGATGTGGGGACCGATACATCCAGGACAACCAGCCCTTTGTTTTCATCTGCTATAAATGCTGTATCTCCCTTTACAAAGAGGTTTCTTGCATTATCCTCTGTATCAAAATTACCTATAACATAAGGAGAACTAATATCCACTGCATTAATTATCTTAAGCCCCTCCCTTCCATCGGCAATAAAAACAAGGGTATCTTTTACAAAAACATCATTTGCATAACCTTTTGTATCACAGGTCCCAATAACCTCTGGAAGTGTCACCTTGCTTATATCAACAATAGTGAGTCCTAATTCGCCACAGGCTATATAGAGGTAAGTGGAATCGAGGAACAATCCATTTTCATAACCAGGTACATCAAATTCTCTCAATGGATCTGGAAAACCTGGCCATTCAGGTACGAGTTGACAAAGCCACATTCCTTCATCCTTCTCAGAAACAAACATATATGATGTATCAGATATAGAAGAGACTATGACAATATCAAATGAATTAGCATCTCCAGCCGCTATCTGGTAAAGGAATTCAAGTGAATCCAGGTCAGAGAAAAGTATAGAGGAAATTCCGTTCTTTCCCATTGCAAGGTATGCAACTGAATCGATAACGGCAATGCCTTTTGCGCTGCCATCGGCATCACATTCTGCAATAAGAAACGGATTTTCTTCATCAGTAAGGTCTATTATTGCAAGTCCCCCTTCACCCTGTGCTACATAGGCAGTATCGTTTCGCATCAGGAAATTCCAGGCATAACCCTTTGTTTGAATAGATGAAACTATCCTGAAAGGGTTTGTATCTACTGAAAAATTTGCTGTGTTTGACCAATCGCCCCACTCATTATCTCCTGTTTTCACCCTGACCCTCCAGAAGTATGAACCATCCAGCAAGGTGGTATCCAGAAGGGTATATTCCTCCTGGGTTATGGTGGAATCATCCACAATGGGAGTATAAAAAGTATTATACTCATCAACCTGAATTCTATATTTAAGAGCATTCGGAATTGGGCTCCAGGTAAAGGTAGGGGTATTTGTTGCTACTGTATCATCCACAGGAGAGAGAGGAACAGGAGTTCCCACTGAAACAATAAAGGTTCCTGTTTCTGACCAATCCTCCCAGCCTGAATGTTCCTGCCTCGCCCTCACCCTCCACCAGTATCGTTTATCACTCAGGGATACAGGACAGAGATAAGAAGAAGAAGAGGTAATGTTTGAATCATCAACGACTGGTGTATAGAATGTATTTTTATCATCAATCTGTATCTGATACCTATAAGCATACGACACTGCATTCCATGTAAAAATCGGTTTTGTTGTTGTATCAATTACAGCATCGGTCTCGGGGGAGACAAGGATAACAAATTCAGGTTCTAATGGAGTCTTTCGTCTGCCACAGTCTATAAGAACGAACAAAATAATTAGTAAAAAAAAGATTCTTTTCATTACTGCTCCTTTTCTATTATTTCTTTTCACAATCTAAACAATAACATTTCCCTTATTCTATGTCAAGAAAAAAACAAAATAACAGGGTTCTCTGTTGTGCCTAAATGTGAATTTTTACATGGTAGCCTCAACCTTTAGGTTGCGTAATTCATTTCAAAGAATCAGCCTGCGAAAGGATGTTTATAAAAAAAAGCTCTTGACAATAGGACTAATATTTGTTACTAATTACAGGTTATGTATAAAGAATTACAGTTATATCGTTTTTTTCCATTTCTATTGTTTGTTCTTGTTTCCTGTTGCACCTACAGTTTTTCAGGTGTATCAACCGGAATAAAAAGTATATCAATTCCCGTATTTGAGAATGAATCACTGAAATATGATCTTGAGGATACCTTTACAAAGGCAGTCACAGACGCCTTCATAGAAGATAACAGGTTGAAAATTGCAAATGAGAAAAGCGCTGATGCCATACTTCTCGTTACAATTAAAGTATTCGATAGAACTCCTTATTCCTATGATGAGTCGGAGAATGTGAAAGAATACAAAATAAAGATATCAGCAGATGTCCTCCTGAAGAAAAGGGAAGGCGAAGAGGAGCTTTTCAAGGCGAATAATTTCAGTGAGTGGGCTACTTATTATCCATTAACAGAAGTAGAGGAAGACGGGATTGATAAGGTTGCAAAAAAATTTTCTGAGAAGATTTTGAGAAACATTTTAGAATCGTGGTAAAAAATATCAGTATTAATAACCTTAAAAAGGAGGAAGGATGGGTGAAGAAGAAAGAAGTAGTTACGAAAAGCAATTAAATACAGGCGAAGTCCTTTTCAAGGATGGTGACCCTGGGGATGAAATGTATTTAATCAAATCCGGAAAGATAAGAATTTCTAAATCTGCTGGAGATGTTGAAAAAACCCTTGCAATTCTGAAGGAAGGCGACTTTTTTGGAGAAATGTCAGTAATCGACGGAAGTCCAAGATCTGCAGCAGCGTCTGCAGTGGAACCGGCTGAACTTGTGATTTTTGACAGAGAAGTCTTTATGAACCAAGTCAGAGAAAACCCTCTAATTGAATATGTTCTTCATACCCTTATAAGAAGATTAAGGGAAACAGATGAGCAGATAAAATACTTACTTATCAAGAACGAGGAAAAAAGACTCATCGCAATACTCCTTACAAAAGCAAGAGAAGGAACCCAGACGGACAAAGGAGTTCTTATCAATGTCTCATTCTCCTTTGAAAACTTCGCAGACCTTATTGGAGCACCACTTGAAAAAACAAAATCTATTGTTGAGAATTTATTAAAAGCAAATCTTATTGTTATAGAGAGCGATAAACTCTATGTCGGCAACCAGAGGAACCTCGAGGAGTATCTTAGCTATATTACATTAAAGGAAAAGTTTGGAGGTGGAGGTTAAATAGAGTATACACAACTTCCCCTGTAAAAAACTAAATATATCTTTTTAACTTTCTTATCAAGCACAACAAGATTTGCTTCTTTGCCCTTTTTGATATCCCCTTCTCTTCTAAGAGAAAAACCCGCAAACGCACTGTTTTTTGTGTAGCAGGTAATGGCTTCTTCCTTTTTCATCCTCTGATATTCAAATGGTGCATTAACTGTTCCTTTTATCCCCAATAATGGTGAAAGTGGCATAGAGTCCGACCCAAAAGCAACAGTAACACCCTTATTTTTCAGGAGAGAAACAGGATTATTTGTTTCGAATCTTCTACCAAGTACCTGCTCATACATATCCCCTGGTTGTGACCACAGGTAGATAAAATTTGGCTGCATCGAAGCAACTATTTTGAGCCTTTGCATCCTTTCTATATCATCTATATCAATTAGTTCGCAGTGTTCTATTCTGTGTCTCTGAGGATTACCTTTCTTTATCTGCCTATCGTAAACATCAATTACCTGCTTAACAGCCTTATTCCCAATCGCATGAATGATTAATTGAATTCCGGAGTTTTCAGCATCTATTACAAATCTCTCAAGTTCATTCTTTGTAAATATAAGTGTCCCCTTATTCCCTGGATTATCCTTATAGAAAAAAGTGTTTGCTGCTGTCCTTGCTCCTATAGAACCATCTGCAAATATTTTCACTCCCCCAAAGATAGTTTTGTTGAAATAAAAATCCGGTTTTTTTATGCAACCGAGGTCGTTTACTGGGATATATAATCTTACATTCAGGGTTAATTCATCCTTATCACCGAGTTCTTCATAAAAAGAGAGAGAGCTCAGTTTTGCAATCTCATGGATAGATGTAATTCCAAGACTATTTGCTCTCTTTACTGCTTTTCTTAAACCTTCTCTTACTTCCTCCTCGTATTGCGGAAAAATCTTGGAGAGGTTTAACGGAACATCCTCTTTCATAACACCCGTTTTTCTATCAACGCCTTTCCACTTCCTGGGAATTTTCACAAGCGCCATACTGTTTGCAACCGCTATATGTCCGCATATCCTTCGGATAATAAGAGGATTATCAGAAGAAACTCTATCCAGGTCCTTTTTATCCGGTATTTTTTTATTCCTCCATCTACTCTCATCAAAATTACTCGCTATAACAACATTCCCTTTTTTATATTCCTTTAATGCCATATGTATTATATCAAGCACATCCTCCGGGCTTTCTGCGATGGAAAGATCTGGTCTCATCATCTCTATACCTTTCTGTAAGAGATGGGTATGTGAATCAATAAAACCCGGAACAACCATTTTCCCTTTGAGGTCAATATCTTCAACACCATTTCTTCTTTTATTATCAAAATAAACTTCTCTGATATTTTCTCCCTCAATCAGAATATTTCCCTTCACAATCTTTTCGTCAGGGAGAAAAATATTTCCGTTTACGAGTTGAAAAACTTTTTCTTTTTTCATTTTTAGTAGGAGCAACCTTCTGGTTGCGACACTGTTCTTAGAAAAGCAATTTCATATTTGAATTTTTTTCTATGATTTATCAGGGTTTGGGAATTCTGAAAATATTTCCATCTTCATCAATCTCAGGTGCGTTTTCTTTGAAATCATCAACAGATAATTCTCTAATAAGTCCTATCGTATACTTCTCTGCATCAATATATGGAATACCAGGTCTTTCTATAACTATCGGGACAATCGCTCCTTCATCAAAAGAACCGTCCCTTCTCAGTTTCACCTTTAATATCAGGCTTTTGCCAGTCGCCCCTTTAAGCCCGAACCTTCCGTAGACACAAAAATTACCAAGACTGTATGCAATGAGTCTTTCTTTATAGAGCTCTAACCCCCTCGGGACATGTGGGCCATGTCCTAAAACGAGGTCTGCTCCATTCTCAATCGCCTTATGAGAAAATTTTACAACATTCCCCCTCGGCTCGCCATAAAGATATTCGAATGTATTTTTTGTATGAAGAGCCTTCGTCCCTTCACTCCCTGCATGAAAGGAAACAATAAGAATATCAAAACTGTCGCTCAGAGAGCTGATGGTTGTATAAGCCATATTCTCATTGAGTATGTTGTATGTGCTGCCATAAGTTGAGAATGCAATTAAACCAACTACTACTCCTTTGATATTCAACCGTGCAATATCACCAATAGGACCTGAATGTTCTATATTCAGACTATCGAGGATATTTATTGTCGATGTAACTCCCTTGCTCCCAAAATCCCTTGCGTGATTATTTGCAAGACTGACACAGTTGAAACCTGCATCCGCAAGATTCTTTGCATATACTGGCGGCGTTCTGAAGGCAAAAGACCTTCCACTCTTTATATTCTTGAATGTGGTGCCACCCTCACAAAGTGGCCCTTCAAGGTTGCCAAAAACTATGTCTGCCTTCAGGTGTTCTTTAACGTCATCAAACAGGTGTTCTCCGTTTGAAGAAGGAAGTATGGGGCTTGGAAAATCGGAACCCATCATAATATCTCCAACAGCAGAAATAGAAATGCGAAGTGTATCCTCACTCTTTTCAGCTGCAGCTTTTAGAGAATCCTCAACCGTGTCCAGAGAAACTTCTGGTGTTGTTTCTTCCGCCTGACAGGAGAAAACAAAGAAAAAGATTATGATTACAAACAGTAACTTTCTCATAAACAGATACATTATATCCAATTTTTTAAGTTTGTCAACAGGTTTTTTGTTGACAAAAGTAGTAATTTCTGATAACTTTCAATCACAAAAAAAAACAGCAGGGATTGAAAGAAAATTTAAGAAAAGAAAATAAAAAAAGGAGGCATTATGAAAAAGGCCTTATTATCTTTTTTAATCCTTTCCCTTCTCGCTTCCTCTTCTTTTGCAATCGGACCTGTTCATATAGGAGGCAGGTATGGAAGGGTAACCTTTATGTATTCATTCGAACAAACAGAAGATTACTTTAAGCATAAAGGAAGTGGCTACAGCTTTTTCTTATCTTACCAGCCACCTGGCTATCCTTTATCCATTAAAGGAGAGTATGCATCAAAATACTGGAAAAATGAGGATACCCCTGCTGACAGCTCGATAGATTATACACTTGGTCTTTATGCGCTTTATGTCTTACAACCAAAGCCCTCTCCAGTAGGTGCTTTTCTCGGAGCAGGCGTAGCGAGGCATCAGATCAAATGGGGTCCTCTTATTCTTCCTACTGATAAAACAGAGCTAAAGGGTAAACTCGGGATTGACTTCAAGGGAGGAATACAGGTGACTTATGGTCCTGTGGGGATTTTCTTTGAAGGAGAATATAACATTGTTTTTCAAGTCAAACAAGAGCCTGTGCATTCACAATTAGGTTTCTATATCGGTGGATTCATATAAGGAACCAGAAAGCGGAGAGGGCGGGATTCGAACCCGCGATCACGATCTCTCGCGATACACGATTTCCAGTCGTGCTCCTTCGGCCAACTCGGACACCTCTCCTGCCCTTTTATATTAACAGTAAATAACCCCATCGTCAAGGAAAAAAACTCACACAAAAGGTAGCCGCAGGCTTCTGCCTGCGAAAGAATGTCATTGCGAGTATCATATCGGAGCCTGTCCTGAGCCCTTCGCTTCGCTCAAGGGTAAACTCCTGCGAAGGAAAGCAATCTTGCTGTTTTTACGCTATGCCCTATGCTCTTTGCACTACTTTAGGTTAAAGCAACCCCAGATTCGCTTTCTGTCAATATGAGGTTGAGAAACAAATCTTTATAAATGCTGAACGATAAAAAAGTAGATAAAAACCCCTTAAAAGAACCTGTACAATACCTGAAAGGTGTTGGGCCAAAATGGGCAAAGCTCCTTGAGAAGTTTGGAATTACTGAAATCGGGGATATCTTTTTTCATATTCCAAGAATCTATATTGACAGAGCAACTATATCAAAAATCGAGGATACAATGATTGGTGAGAGAGCAACGATACTCGGTGAAGTTTTATCCTTTGAATCAAAAAGAACAAGAAAGAGAATTGAGATACAAACCGCACTTCTTCAGGATGAATCAGGAGGTTTGATTTTTATTAAATGGTTCAAACAGCCTTATCTAAAGAAGGTCGTAAAAAAAGGTGTTACAGTAATGGCAAGTGGTGAGGTAACTTTTTTCAAAGGAAAACAGATGGTTCACCCAGATTTTGAAATCATAACCGATGAGAAAGCAAACCCGCTCCACACAGGCAGAATCGTGCCATTTTATCCTTTAACAGAGGGTATGTCACAGAAGAGGATACGAAGAATTATAGATAATGGAATAACTCTTTATCTGGATTACCTAAAAGAAACACTTCCGGAATGGTTAATAAAGGATGAGGAACTCCTTTCCATAACGGAAGCAATCAACAAAATTCACAAACCACTGACATTTGATGATGTAAATCAAGCAAAGAAAAGACTGATATTTGAAGAACTTTTTTATTTTGAACTGCTGCTTGCACTCAGAAAAAAAAGATTAAAAATAAGAAAGACAGAAATTAAGATAAGAGGAGATGGGAGTCTCTTGCATAATTTCATGCGTCTTCTCCCTTTCGATTTAACCCGTGACCAGGAAAGGGTAATAAAAGAGATAAAGGATGATTTCCTTTCCGGAAAACCAATGCATAGAATGCTACAGGGAGATGTCGGCTCAGGAAAGACCATTGTTGCAATTATTATATCCCTTATGATAATTGAGAGCGGATATCAGGTTGCAATAATGGCACCTACAGAGATACTTGCAGAGCAGCATTATCTGAATGTCGGGAAAACATTAAAATCTATAGGTGTCGAGAATGCATTATTAATAGGAAGTGTAAAAGCGCGTGAGAAGAAAAAAATTTACGAATCACTTGAAAAAGGGGAAATCGACCTTATATTTGGAACACATGCTTTAATAGAAGATGTTGTGCAATTCAAGAATCTCGGACTCGTAATAGTGGATGAACAGCACAGGTTTGGAGTGCTCCAGAGGGCGAAACTATTAGAAAAGGGCGAAGCACCCCATTTCCTTGTGATGACAGCAACGCCAATACCAAGAACACTCTCGATAACACTTTATGGAGATTTAGATATTTCTGTCATTAAAGAGATGCCGCCAGGAAGAAAAGAAATCGTAACCAGGTGGACAGGAGAAAAAAACAGGACTAAAATTTACGACTTTATAAAAAAGAAAATAAAAGAGGGTGAACAGTGCTA
>SOKM01000352.1 GCA_004375785.1 Candidatus Cloacimonadota bacterium
TTCTTTTCTCAAGAAGAAAAAAAAGTAATGCAATCCCTGCAACATACATCTCTTTTATCTTCGTCTTTTTTATGCTTATTATGGGAGTTGATGCAGTTTCCTCCTATCTCGGCTTAAGAGTAACAACAAACAGTATCAGGCTCTTGACCGGACTTCTTGTCGGAATATCGCTTCCTTTCTTTCTTTATCCCATACTTATAGATAACATCTCAGAACTGTACCGTGAGGAGTCTATCCTTAAAACCTGGTATGAATTATCACTTCTGCTTCTTCTCGTCACTTCATTCTATCTTTTAATTCTATATTTCAATACAAAACTATACTATCCAGTTGCTTACGCTACAGTTACTGGTATATTTGCTCTTCATTACCTGCTACTCTCAACCGTTCTCAGTCTCATCTTCTATAATTTTCATTTCAAGAAGAAAACCATAAAATCATTGTTAATCTTTCTGCCGGGGTTTATCTTGCTTTTTATTGAATTTCTAACACTCACAAAACTCCATAACCTCGTGAATAAATGAGAGGAATAATGCTTTAATCTGTGTAATCAAAGATTTTTAGGAAAAAAATCTTTTGAAAGGAGGTGATCAAATGGGAGAAGAAGAAAAAAAATATGAGCAACCAACCGCACCAACACCTGAACCCACACCATCAGGAGGTGCAGTTTCTGGCGGACTCAAAGCACTTTTCATCATTCTTGCAATCCTATTTCCTATCGTGGGTATTATACTCGGAATTATCTGGATGACAAAAAAGACAAAGGAAGAGAAGGCGCTCGGAAAGCTTACACTTATTATAGGGATAATAATGATTGTTTTAGGATGCGTCTGCTGGTTGGCTGTGTTTGGACTTGGCATCATGCGAAACCTGGGGGACTACAGTATGCTGTTACCCCTTATATCAGTCGCTTAAAACCAATGAATACTTAAAGTAAGGGCGTTCTTCTGATTGAACGCCCTTACCCTCAATGATTCGAGCCAAAGCACTATGCGGCAAAAGACAGAGCATAACTGGGACGTCAGTCTCAGTAAAGCAAAAGAGATTCAGAATAGACTAAGGAAAAGAAGATTGGAGTGGTACTTAGAACAAGGGAAAATGTAAAACCTCTTTTTGTCTCCCCTGGTCATCTTATTGATATTAAGACTTCGATGAAGATTGTTCTTGAAACAGCAAAAAAATACAGATTACCTGAACCTACAAGGCTGGCAGACAAGCTATCAAAGAAAGACAAGGGGTCAGGTCTTCACATTTCACATTGATAAATAAGGAAAATAAATGAAATATTAGAAGAATGGAGGCAAAGTGAGAAGAGGCTTGGATATACAAAACCTCAATGTTAAATGTGAAGACCTGACCCCTCCAAAAACGCCTCAGACTTTTAACGATTCTATAATATAAACCTCGACGGGCTCTTTCTTTCCCTTTACTTTTATTGGAGGAATTTCTTTTGCCAGAACCAAATCGGCAACCTCTCTGTATGCCTTTTTTGATATGAGGATTCTGACATCCATAGAGTTTGCAGCAGTCTGAAGCCTGCTTGCAAGGTTTACATTATCGCCGATAACGGTATAATCGAGTCTTCTTTCCTCAGAACCAATGTTGCCAACAACTGCCTCTCCAGCATTTATTCCAATTCCTATCTCAATAGTTTCCTCGCCATTCATAATTCGTTCACCATTCAAACTCTTAATGTTCTTTTGTATCTCAATCGCTGTTTTTACAGCCATCTCAGTTGGATTCTTTAAGAAAAGAGGTGCACCGTAAACAGCCATCACGCAGTCCCCTATAAATTTGTCGAGCGTTCCCTGATACTTAAAGACTGCTTCGGTCATAAAACTTAGATACATGTTAAGAATCTTAACCACCTCTTCCGGCTCCATTGATTCTGCCATAGGAGTGAAACCCCTTATATCAGCAAAGAGTATTGCCACCTTCCTCCTCTCACCCTTCAGAGATAAAAGATACTTTTCAGGGTCCTGAAAAATCTGTTCTGCTACCTGATGTGACACATATCTTCTGAATGCCTCCTTTATGAGTTTTTTCTCCTTAAGGCTTTTAGTCATTTCATTAAAGGCAGTAGTTAACATTCCAATCTCATCGGAGGAAGTCCTCTTTACCTGGACATCAAAGTCACCATCTGCAACGCTTTTCACACCCTTCACAAGGTTCTTTACAGGTCTTGTGATAAGGTTGGCAAATAATACCGAACCAATAATCCCTATAATAAGGAAGATACATGAGATAGAAATAACAGTAAACTGAACCTTTCTTGTTGCCACATCGAGAGCACGCTTTGAAACCCCAAGATGAATCTCACCGACTTTCTTCTTCCCTCCGAGTATAACAGGAAAAGCAATATCGAGAAGCGGTTCGCCTTTATAGATTGTTGCCCTTGATTCCGGCTCATTTCCTGACAGGAGGTTCACTCCCTGGGGGGGGGCATATTCTGTATTCCAGAGTTCAGTACTGTCCGCTGCCCTGATAATTCCTTCCCTATCTACAATCAGGGTATATCTGACGCCCTCGTTCTCCTTAGCATCTGTAACAAGCTGCTTAAGGTAAAGGTCGTCTCCGAGCACAAGAGGGTCTTCGCTGTTGAGAGCAAGGTTTCGAGCAATGGCAATACCTCGCAGTTTTATTTCTTTCCTTATAGATTTCTGAACCTCGTTCTTTATAAAATAACCAATGGAAAAAGTAACGAGGATTAGAAGAAGAACTGTGAAAAGCAGTATCTTAAGACGTAAACTAATTTTCATATTTTTCGTAAATATGTAAATAATCAGTGAACTCCGTCATAATTCAGAGTAAATGACCAGCGAATCGTGTCATTGCGAGTTCTTCTCCCTGCTCGACTTATGCGAAGCAATCTCGGTTTTCTGCACTATGAGATTGACTCCTCCCTCTGGTCGTCGTTCATCCTGTTCACGCCCTGAACCATTCGGTTCAGGGCTCGCAATGATGGGGTTTACTGACTATTTACCATTTTTTCTTACTATAACGGTTTGTGAGAAGGTTCGTTGTCGACAAATCTTTTATAAAGTAAGAACGTTCAATTAAACGCCCTTACTTTCTTACTTCACTACAACTAACTTCTTCGTAACAGTTCTGTCCTCTGTTGCCAACTTATAAAAATAAACACCAGCAGGAACAGGATGATGATTTTTGTCTTTGCAGTCCCAGTAAACAGTCTTCAGTCCAGCACTCTCATTTTGCCTCTCTATGAGTGTTTTTACAAGCCTTCCAGTAGAATCATAGATTTTCAATGTCACAGAAACTTCCCTCGTCGTGCTATAGGGTATTGTTGTCTTTCCTTCTCTAACAGGGTTAGGAACATTCTGTGAAAGCCCAAAAATGAAAGTTTTTGTCTTACCTGGCTCCTCTGCAACACCTACAGAAGTTCCATATATCTGGAACGAGGTTTCTACTGGATCACCCCAGACTGTTGTAGCAGGAGTCCATAAAGGATAACCAACGCTCTTGAAAAAGCATTCCTGTCCGTCCCCCCAGCCGGGTGTATTGCCAGGCCAGGAACCATTATTGCCCCATTGAGGTGGGAATATCAGGGTTGCCATAAACTGAATCCAGTAGGTTTCGCCAGTGACTGCTATGAATGGAGGAATAACAGCCTCATATAGATAGTAGCCGCCTAAATTCGTTTCATTATAATAACTTATCGTTTCAGTATAAATTGGGTTCTGCTGCGGTTGGTTAAAACCAATACTGTCAGGATAGATTTCAATCCAGAAATAATAAGGAGGTGTCGGCGTTCCATTCCAATAACCTCCCCACCAGACTGCTGAATCAACATTAGCATCATAAAGGACATTAAAATTATCACAAATTCTTCCCGACCCTTCCATACAGGGATAGAAACCATAATAACCTGTCGCAGCCTGGTCAAACAATAAATCACTCCTTCCAGACTTATCAAAGATCGGCTTTTGGTCAACCAACAGTTTTCTCGTAACACTTTTTATTGTTGGTTTTGTTAGGAGCGTGATAACATCATTTTCTTTGGCTTCAACGAGTATAGAAAGTGTAGAAAACATCAGGCATAGTGAAAGGATAAATCCCATCTTTGCCTCCTTTGTTTTTGATCACTTCTATTATAGACTTTAGGGTTTTACTCAACTGTTTTCAATTCGGCGAGCTTTTTCTTTGCCCTCTCTATATTCTTTTTTGCCTTCTCGTATTCCGGCTCAATTGAGAGACATCTATTCCAGTATGAGATAGCAAGTTTAAACTGGTTCTTGGTATAGGCATCAATCCCTTTAAGATACCATTTATCGGCATCTTCTTTTTCCCCAATCATTGCTATTCTTTTGAGATAGGATTTTGCCTCTTTATTTCCGGAATTATATCTTAATACAATCCTGAAATATTCTTCACTTGAGAACATTTTACCCTGTTTGTAGAACTCTTTTGCCTTTTTCAGATTTGACTGAATAAGTTTTTTTATTTCCCTATTCGCTTCCTTCTCAGCTGCATTTGCGTTCTTGTTTGCCACTTCGATAGATTTTATTTTCTTCACTGTCGAGATTACACTTAGCCAATCCTTCTTTTTTATTTGTTTATTAAGTTTATTTACGAGCGATGTGAGCTTTCTATTAAGTTTTTCCTGTGATTTTGCAATATAAGACTTTGCATCTTCTCTTGATGGGTCAAGAGCGAGCACCTTCTGCCATTTGGTAATGGCAAGTCTGTAATTGGATCTTGAATATTCTTTGACAGCACTATTAAAAAGTGATTGTATATCTTCACTCTTTTCCTTCTCTTTTTGAGCAAGCCTGAGGGATTCATCTTCGAGTCTGTTTTTCGCATGGTTCATAAAGTCAACTGCCTCTTTATTATTCGGATTTAATTTGAGCACCCTGTCAAATTGTGTAATCGCCTCGAGCCAATTACCCGATTCAAATGCCTTCTTACCAAGAATAAAAGCATCATTTTCTTCCTTTGCTCTCATTCCCTCTTTTACCTTCTTTAACAATCCATTTGCTTTAGCATTCCCTGGATCCCAGATAAGCGAAATATCAAGCTCATTAATAGCCTCATCGAATTTACCCTCTCTGATAAGTTCTTCTCCTTTTTCAAATGACATTGAACTCATCATCTTTTCTTTTTCCCTGAGGGACTTTCTTGCTTCCTCCAATGCCAATTTTTTAATTCTCTTCTTTTCCTCCTCTGTTACTCCTGGTGTAAAAGTAAGCCCGAATCTATGTGTCATTCCAAGATAATCGTAGTTGACAAATGCATAATCAATATTTATATCACCAACAGCAAATCCTGCACCAAGTGAAAGTCCTGCAGTCTTACCAATCTCTTTCCTATTTTCTCCATTTACTCCTGCACGTATGGAAAGTGTTCTTAAGATTATAACCTCACTACCAACATTCAAGGTTGCTTTTCTTTTTCCAATCTTCTCAATATCAGCACTAAAAAGAAGATTGCCACTAAATATTCTATATCCAGCCCCAAATCTTATTAAACCGGGCAGTTTAAATTTTTCCTCTTTAAATTTCATCTCTGGACCTAAGTTTTTCAAAACAAAACCAAATTGAAGACCATCAATAAAGGTTCTATATAGAAGTCCAATATCAAGACAGGTTCCGAACGCACTCAATGTATCAATCTTCTCAGTTATACCTCTTAAGGATAATCCAACCGGGAGAAAATAGAAAAGCTGTTTTGAATATGTGATACCAAAGTTTATAAAATATGCACCAAATGTTCCTTCTGGCTCCGGCGAATCCCCTGCTCTTCTTTCCATTCCTCCTGTATAAAAACCTTTTACATCTACCCCGAGTGCACCAATATTTTTCATCTTATGAGACAATGCTATATTCTCAAATCGTATTCCCTGAAACCATTCACAGTGCGTAGATGATATTACATCCCCTTCTGTAAGAACCAGGGCACCAGGATTAAAGAAGATGGATGTTATCCCTCCGCAAATTCCAGTTGCAGCACTACCCATTGCAGCTGTTCTGGGAAATGGGTCTATTGTAAGAAAGGCTGCACCTGTATTATCTAATATTTCTTCATCTGCATGAAGATTTATGCCAAAAGTAAAAAGGATAAGAATAATAATAACTTCACGAGCCTTTTTCATTTTACAATAGCAAACTTTTTTATAACCGTATCTTTATCAGAACTATTTATTGAACTGGCTTGCAGTCTGAAGATATAGATGTCACTTCCAATATTATGGGTACTCCAGACTATCTCGCTCATCTGGTCACCACCCTGTGCGATTTCAGAAAGTGTTGTTATCCTCTTCCCTGTTATGGTAAAAATATCTATTGTTATTTCAGCATTTCTACTTACATAAAATCTAAAATGAACCTCATCTTCTGCAGGATTGGGCCAGGTATAAACCCTTTTCTCAGGAAAAAATTTATCTTCTGCTTCAACTATAAATTCAACTGAATCTCTCCCCGTTTTATCGTAAAGGTCTCTCCCTTCAACATAAAGCGTTGCATTTCCTGGTTCCAATCCGCTCAGGACAAAAGTCTTAGAGAATGATGTAGAATCAGTATCCAGAGAATC
>SOKM01000321.1 GCA_004375785.1 Candidatus Cloacimonadota bacterium
AATATATTATGTATTTTGTCAACAACATTCTATGACCTTTATGCCCATTGCGAGCGAAAAAAACCAATCTCGGTTTACCAATGTTGGGAACAAGCCATGTACCGTATGGTAACATGGCAAGCCCCAACGCTACTAAGATTGCCCCACCGCTCTGCTTCTCCTTTATTCTTCCTCTCTTATGCTATCGAGATAGGATTGTAGAATCAAAGAGGCGGCAATTCTATCTACTCTCTTCTTATCCCTGCTCGGCTTCTCTCCCCTATCTCTCATCAACCGCTCAGCTTCAATTGTCGAGAATCTTTCATCCCAGAGTTCTATCTCAACATTAAATTTTTCTTTAATTTTTTTTGCAAATTTTTCTACTTCCTCTGCCCTTTTTCCCTTTTTCCCATCTGTTCTTAAAGGATACCCTACGATAATTTTCTTAACAGGAAATCTTTCCAAAATCTCCCTTATATTTTCATCAATCTTCTTTCTGTCAACTGTCTTAAGTGGAGTGGCAATCAAAAACAGTGGGTCGCTGATTGCAATACCAATTCTCTTTGTTCCATAATCAATTCCAAGAAACCGCTCTTCCTGACTATTTGTCATTGCGAGTATCATATCGGAGCCTGTCCTGAGCGTATGCGAAGGAAAGCAATCTCATTTTCTCTTATAGCCGTAGATGGGTAAGTGAGAATCCCTCTGGCAACAACTCTTTCAAAGAGGAACTTCTTATTTCATTATTATAAAGTGTTATAATTGTTAAATCGGGGGAGAACTCAAAAAGTACCTGTCTGCAAGCACCGCAAGGTGAAAAAGGGACATTCTCTGGACCTATTACTGCAAGTTTCAAAAACTCCTTTTCACCAACTGAAACTCCTTTGAAGAGTGCTATCCTTTCAGCACAGACTGTCAACCCATAAGAACTATTCTCAACATTACAACCCGTATAAACCTTTCCACTCTTTGTAAGTATAGCAGCGCCTACAAAAAATTTTGAATATGGAGCATAGGCATACTCCCTTGCCTTTTTAGCTTTCTCTAATAACTCTTTATCTGTCACTGGAATCCTCACCAGTTAAAAAAAAAGTGGGCTTATAGAAGCCCACTTTTTTAAAAAAAACTCTTTTACCAGTTCCCTGTCCAGGTCGTCCCCATAATGTTATTAGAAAGGTCCTTAATCTCGCCTGTCACATAAACATCTCCAGAAGTAATTGAAGGATCATAAGGAGTAAATATTACTGTTGTTGCCAGTTGGCCCGGGTCGTAGGTTGTACCAATCTCAAGTGAACCATTAACCTTAATTCCTCCGTTTATAAGATAGATAGTAGATGCACAGATTGTTGTCGGGTCTATCAGTTCTGTGAAAACAACCATAAATGCATTGCCAAGGTCATTAAGACTGTAAACACCAGGTGGAATAATATCCGGGTCGTAACCAGCCCCACCGCTTGTTCTGTCAGAAGTGATAAATGTATATTCAATATCACCAGTAGGGTTGAGTTTGTTCCCTGCAGCATCTGCTATGGTTCCCTTCAATGTTAGAATATAGGCTGTTCCAGTCTTCAGATTATCAGAAGGGTTGAATGTAACCCTTCCAAAATAAGGGCTTGCTGCAACATTATCGTATGTTACTGTTCCTGAAACAGATATGCCCGAATTATCCTCTCTCAAAAGAACAGTATTACTATCTACAGTACTTGCATTAACTGCGGTTGTATCAATGTTGCCCAGAACATCGTAGGTCTCATCAAGGACATAAACACCGAGGGAGACATCTATCCATATTGTTGAAACAACCTGGTCACCAATAAGATACTG
>SOKM01000203.1 GCA_004375785.1 Candidatus Cloacimonadota bacterium
CCCTCAATTTTTTTCTTGACAGGGTAATAAGTTTGTGTTATAAAAAAAGAAAGATAATTGTAAAACTTCAAAAGGAGGAAGAATGAACAGAAAAACATTCATACTAACGCTATATCTAACAGTAGCGTTGGTTACAATGCTCTTTGCTGTGAATGAAAAGGATAACGAAAAATATTTGGGGGGCCCAATGTTACGGAGCCCGGTAGGACTGTTATTCACTCAGGATATAGTGGTTGTCGAATCTGACAGGGATGATTTACTGTTTGACCAGACAGCTACTGGTTATCATATGCTTTACAACTGTTCGTGGGATAGTGTCAATTCATTCTAGTGCAGGATTGCCGACAACTTTAGTGTTCCATATTCTGCATATATTGATTCTCTCGTCTGGTGGGGAGGTTACTGGTGAGGACCTATGGGGTATCCCGAAGATTTCTGGATTGAAATCTATCCTGATAGTCTTGGTTTTAATCAACCACAGCAGAATCCTATTTATACTCAAAGGGTGAATTATATTGATACATGCATGGGCACGCCGACCTACTATTTTCGATATGAAGCAGTCATTCCTGAATTTTTAGCAACTGCTGGCGAAACCTACTGGATTCAATTTATGGCAACGCTGGTCTATCCACCAAACTTTGGTAATAACGGTTCCTGGCCTTCCAATACCCCTGGCTGGGGTGACGGACAAGAATCCTTTCTTAAAAGCGATTACTTCGGTTATCCACAATGGACCCCTGCAACAACAGTCTTTGGCGTTCCAGTAGAAACTTCATTCCAGATTTATGGAACCTCAGTCAGTGTTGCAGAGGAGCCTGAAAAAACAACAGGTATTGTTTTCGGACTTTTACAAAATGTTCCTAATCCTATGAGAGGTATTGGGACGTCAATATCATATACGACAACAAGAAGAGGTTTTGTTAATCTAAAGGTATACAACAGTGCCGGAAAGCTAGTAAGGACTCTTATAGACAACCTGAATGAGGATTCTGGACATAAGACTGTTTATTGGAACGGAAAGGATAACAATAATCATCCTGTTGCTAGTGGTGTATATTTCTACAAATTGACCACAGAGAATAGGACTGCAACGAAGAAGATGGTTGTTGTGAGGTAATATCCAAAATTCTTGCCAACAGGCACATACTATGATATATAAATTCAACGTTTAACAAAAAAAAGAAAGGAGGAATGATGGGACTCTTTAGTTTCATAAGTAATGTGGGTAAGAGTATCTTTGGTCAGGGTGAGGATGAGGCAAAAGCAATCGAGACCTTGCTCAAGAAGGACCTCGGGGATAAGATTAATGATTTGAAAGCAGAGTTTGCAGGTGGCCTTGTAACCCTTTATGGCAAGTGTGACTCATTTGCTACCAAAGAAAAGGCTGTGCTCTTAGCAGGAAATCTTAAAGATGTTGAAAGGGTCAACGATGAGAACCTTGAATCCCCGGCATCAGAGGAAGTAACCGAGTTCTACACTGTAAAATCGGGTGACTCGCTCTGGAAAATCGCACAGGAGTTCTATGGTAATGGGAACAAATATCAAGAAATTTTTGAAGCGAACAAGGAAGTCATTAAAAATCCAGACCTTATATATCCTGGACAGACATTACGAATTCCGAAGAAAAAAGAATAACTGATATTTTTGTTCAATTAGTTTAATTTGTTTGATTGGTTATATTGGTTAAAGGAATAATAAAATTTTCTGGAGGGAATAATGGATGAATTGATTAGCCAGGGCGCTGTGAAAATCATTGAAGTCGTTGGTGTGTCGGATAAGAGTTTCGATGACGCTGTAACGCAAGCAGTGGCAAAAGCATCAAAAACCGTTGAAGGCATCACAGGTCTTGAGGTGCTTAAATATACTGCCAAAGTGAAAGATGGCAGTATCATCCAATACCGAGCCAACGTCAAATTAGCATTCCCTGTCAAATAGTCTTTTTTCTAATCGAACGACCTGAAAGCAAATCTCAGAATCCCGTTAGATAATAAACATCTAACGGGGTTGTATTTTTACCGTGAATTTTTAATCCCTTTTTGAAACTTTTATGCTTATATTTCGTATATTTGCATAAAGGATAAGGAGGTTGTATGCATTTTTTGTTAAGGAAAATAATCCACCGTTCCCAACAACAACATCATTCAAAACTAAACAGCCTCGATAGTTGATGGTGGTTTTTTTGTTATGTTGTAGGTAACGCTAACCACACCAGGTACCTCTGTTGTTATTCTTTCTGCCAGTTTCTCTAATGTTTCATACGGAACTCTCGTTGGCGAACCTGTTATTGCATCTTTGCTTTCCCAGCACCGCACCTCAATCTGCAAAACGAAATCACTTTTTACTTCTATCATCCCGCTAACCGTGTCATTATGTAAAATCGCTAAATATTGAAATGCACCGCTACTAGATAACTCTTCTTCGACAATCCTTGTAGCTTTTCTTACTGTCTTAACTCTTTCTGGTGTGACTTCTCCTAAAACCCGTGCTGCAAGAGCAGGCCCTGGAAAGGGTAGACGTGTGTATATTTCCTCAGGTAGTCCCAGGACCTTCCCTACTTTTCTTATTCCTGTCTTTCTTAGCTGCAGAACAGGTTCAATGACCTTATATCCAAATTGCTCTTCAGTATCAATTCCAATCTGCTCTAAGATATTGTGCTGTCTTTTAATTCCTGCAACAGTTTCTTCCACATCGGTGTAATTTGTGCCCTGCAGGAGAAATTTTGCTCCGCTCTCTTTTACCAACCTGCTAAAAACATCCTTGTAAAACGTCTGTGTAATAGCTTCTCGTTTTTCTTCTGGATCGGTTAAACCTTTTAAGGCGCTAAAGAATTGCTCCTTAGTATCGACAATTTCCACAGGAACTCCCATTCCTTCAAACAAAGAAACGATATGCTGCGGTTCATCCTCTCTCATCAATCCGTTCTCGACAAAGTAAGTCTTAAGTCTATCTCCCAAAGCCCTATGACCAAGCATTGTTACAACCGAGGAATCAACACCTCCAGAAAGTGCATTGATTGCGCATCCGTCGCCAACTATTGACAAAATCTCTTTGACCTCTTCTTCTATAAATGATTCAGGGTTTAAGTCTTTCAACGTAATTTCATTAATTTGCATTCCTACCTCCTGGTTTTTAGGTTAATACCGTTCGTGCATAAGATTAGCTTTTATAGACCAGACGTCCTTCGACCTTACGCCCAATGTTCTGGTGGTTTCTCAAGTACTCTTCGAGAACACCCTGTGCAGAGGTTGAGACTACTTTAGACTCGCCTGCTTGTCGCAACTCTTCCGGGGTGATATTTAAGTATGCAGTACTGTTATTGGCATGATATCCCTGTAAGCAGATTTTGTACAACTGCTGATCTGTTATCCCCTCACCTTTCAATGTTAAGGACTGGAGTGTTTTGTTTGAATCGTTATAGATAGCTTGAATACCTGAACTCACCTGATAGCATTCACCCTCACCATCACGGTTGTCAAGTCTCATAGCATGTCCAAAGATTTTCTTGAGCTGGCTACCAGTAATAGTAAATCGTGACAAACTATCATCATATGGGAAACACGCCTTGAGGTCTCCCAGAGTTACACTTGGTCCAAGCTCTTTTACTCTAATAGAGCCAGCACCGACAAACATAATGTCGCACTCAGCAGTTTCAGCAAAAATATCGGCGATTAAATTTCCTAAAGATGTTTCAATTTCTCTTTGAGGGTGGGTCAGTTTTTCAGACAATTTGCAAATTAAAGAGTTGTATTTACGGTCAACTTCCTTCTTGAACGAACTAATATAGTCTTTCAATGCTTTATCCGGTTTGGCTATTTTATCACTTATTGGAATAAGTTTCCATTTGTAATCAACGATACTGTTTGTGTCATCATCAACCACAATGTCGAACCGCCCAATCTGGTTTGACCCTACCCCTGCCTGGGCAATCAAAACATTGTTAACCTTTTTCGGCTCACTCAGTATAGTATGAGAGTGCCCACCGATAATCATATCAACACCCCATTCAGGTTTAAGCATCTTAGCAAGCTGGATATCTGATTCGAATCCGATGTGGGTTAACAAAATTGTCAAATCGATATCATCATTTTTATAGGCATCAGTTATTTTCCCAACCTCTGCACTGGCATCTTCAAGAGAGACTAAGGTACCTATCAACTTATCCTGAGAAATTGAATCAATTACCTTTTCTGTAATAATTCCTGTAAAGAGAATATCAAACCCGGCTTTTTTGATAACGACAAATGGTTGCATAAGTCTTTTGAAGTACTTTTTAATATATAGATTAGCGTTCACAATCGGGAAATTTGCCATCTTTTCCAAAAATAACAAATGAGGTAATCCATAATCGAACTCATGGTTTCCTAGAGCTACTACATCAGGAGCAAGGTAATTCATAATTTCTATGGTTGAAATACCTTTGTATTCAGAATCTATGAGAGAACCCTGAACCATATCACCCGATATGACATATAGGACATTTTCCTCCTCACTGCGCACTTTGTTAATATACCCCGACAGAAGGGCAAGTCCTCCGATGAGTTCTCCTTTTTCACCCTGGACCTCAGCAAGGAAATCGCCATGCATGTCATTCGAGTGCAAGATTGTAAAATTTTTAGTTTTCACTCTCTATCTCCTTTTATTATTTTATTGTATCATACTGATACAAAACATTCAAGGGTTTTTTCAAAACTTCAGCTCTTTTGACAAAGTTTATCTCGAGTAGCAGGAATGTTCAATTTACTCATTTACTATATAGAAGTGGAATGTAAGACTTAGTCCTTTGGCAAACGTAAGTCAATCTGAAGTTTAATTTGTACTTTTGATTGTGCTCCCACAATTCTTAATAAAGATTGTCCTTTCCAGAACATCATAATTGTTGGAACACCTTTGACCTGATAATGAGCAGCCACATCGGGTTTTTTATCTATATTTATTTTTACTGCAAGCAGCCGTCCTGAATACTCTTTCGCTATTTCCGCCATTATAGGAGAAACCGCCTTGCAATGAACGCACCCTTCAGCCCAGAAATCGACAAGCACAGGTTTATCAGATTTTTGAATCAAGTCATTAAAAGACTCAGGAAGTGCATTACTTTCTTCTTTTGCCATAATAAGACCACCTTTTCATAATAGTTATAATCCTTTTCATCTGTGGTATATTATATTTGGAATCTGGATTTGTCAAGCAGAAAATAAACATAACACTCCGGGCATGGCTCAGAACGGGGATTGGTTGCTGCACAACGGTGATTAAACGCTACGCTGCAATAAAACACTTCGTTGTAAACTAACGCCTGCGGCTGTGAAACAAATGCTATCGCTGTAAATTAAACGCTGCGCTGTAATAAAGGCAAAAAAAGTGAAGAGCAAATAGAAAACGGATAAAGATATAGATATATAAACAACAGAATGCTGAAGAATATAATAAAAAAAAACACGGGTTGCTTCTCCAACGAGTTCAGAACAGTCCGCCTATGCACAAGGTCGCCGACGCTCCATAGCTTTGGCGACGGAGCGCTTCAGCGGATAAATATTAGTTGCTTCGCAGTGGTTATTTATTTACTTAGTCAGTATGGGATATAATTAGAAAAATTTCTAACGGGGCAAGAAGGTGCGGCTACTGTAAACAATCGCCAATAAAGAATAACCTATCTAACCAATAAGATTTTTTTTGTCTGTGTGAAAGTTCCTTGAGACAATTTGCAGAAGTAGATACCAGATGGAAGGAGCTTACCAAAATTATCTCTCCCATCCCAGGAAACGGCAGTGGTTAGTGCCGAGTGCCCAGTGCCTAATGACAAATTCTTAACTAATCTTCCACTCACATCATAAATCTTTAACTCTATGCCCTCTGCACTTTGCCCTATGCAATATTCTATGTTAACTCTATCACGAAAGGGATTCGGGGAAATATGCAAGAATGGTTCTACCCCTGACACTGTTGCTGATACAGGTCCGTACCACTCCGTGCTACCGTCTGTTTTTACCAATCTAAGTTTGTAACTATAGGTATCCCCTTTTAAAACATTTGAATCTATATATACATACTCATGTGGCGTAGAAGTTGTTCCATGACCATCTAATCTAGCTATCTTCTCATACACTGTCTGAGTTTTAAGATTTCGCTTACAAACATACCAGAGTGCACTATTAGATTCTGACTCAGTCCTCCATCTCAGAACCACTCCCCTCTGATTAACCTGAGCCATGAAAAAGGAAATTTCAATCGCAGTTGGAGCCTCACCAATGGCATGGAGGATTCCAGAATTCGTAAAAACATATATTACAGAATCAGGCCCAATCGCCGGTGCTGAGTTAATCCCACCACTAAAAGTGATTTCCCACTTCAGGTACCCGAAGGTAACCGAATCCTCTATTGCATATAAATTGGATGCCCCCGCATAAATAACTCCATCAGCACCTATTTTCGGAGAAGCATACG
>SOKM01000295.1 GCA_004375785.1 Candidatus Cloacimonadota bacterium
CTTACCTGCCTCTTTCTTCTAAAGAAAAAGTAAGAGCAGAGGCAATAAAGAGATGGGAAAGAAATAATAGATTCCTCGAATCAACTAAAGAGGCATTTCCCTCAAAACCAGTCTTTTATTCAAAGATGAGTCATTTCAGGAATATACCTTTTATAAGAATCTCTTACTTTCCTCTTCTATACTCTCAGGATAAACTTTTCTTTTATCCTTCTTCTTATGTAACAATCCATTATACAAGAGAAGAAGCAGATAATAGTATATCAAGTTGGGTTAATGAGGATGCTTTAACGTTTTTCTCAAACTGGAATGAGATAAACGGTTATTATAAAACATATACAAGAGAGGATTCCTTTGATTATGTAATTTTAACAAAGGATAGTCTTTTCAGTGCATTTGACAGCCTTGTTGACTGGAAGAACAGCATTGGATTTAATACAAAACTTGTGAGTGTTGATTCGGTTATTGCGCAGTATCCTGGAACAGACAATGCTGACAGAATCAGAAATTTCCTGCTCGATAAATATATTCCCTGGGGTATTCACTATCTTTTGATTGGAGGAAATGTTGATATGATACCGATAAAGGTATGTTATCCCGATACGGAACACCTTTTTGATACGCCCACTGATTACTATTTTGCTGAACTCACAGATGACTGGGACAGTGATGGCGATGGTTTTTATGGTGAATACGGACAGGACAGTATTGGTTTTGTTCCGGAGGTGATTGTAGGGAGATTTCCATATAACCGAAGTGATACCTTAAGTTCCATAGCTAAAAAAACCGTCAGATTTGAAAAGGATACAGGAAACTGGAAAAAGCGTGCTCTTCTTTTAGCTGCCTTTTCAAACTTTGCAAATGAAGACAGTACTGGCTGGCCTGAATGTGACGGAGCAGTTCTTATGGAAGTAATGAAAGACAGTTTGCTCGCTGGATGGGAATATACAAGGATGTATGAGGAGGCAGGACTCTGTCCCTCTATCTATCCTCATGAATATGCTCTCACAGAGGCGAACGTTGTAGCAGAATGGTCTGTCGGGAATTATGCAGTTACAAATTGGTCGGGGCATGGTAGTCCTGGAGGTGCTTACAGGAAATGGTGGGCTTGGGATGATGGAGATTCCATCCCTGAAAGTTTTGAGATAGAATGGGCACCCTTTATCTATATTACGGATGCTCAACTTCTTGATGACACACATCCATCCATTGTTTTTTGTGAATCCTGCAGTAATGCGGGTGGCGATGATAATATAGCGCGTTCTCTTATCGGGAACGGAGCATCCGGTACTGTAGCTGCAACTACATATGGTTGGTATATACCTGGGTGGGAAGGACCTTCCGATGGTGGTTGTATGTCTCTCGATTACTATTTTTATTATTATCTGATAGGTGAAGGGAAAAGAGTTGGTGATGCGCTTTTCGATGCAAAGGTATATTATTTCACTTACCTTTACTTTCCTGATCCCTGGGCGGGCGACCCTGAATGGTCACCTCAGCAAAATTTGCTTGGTTTTACACTTTTTGGTGACCCCTCACTTGTAAGAGAGGGTGTGGGAATTGAAGAAAACCCAATCCATCAAGTTGAAATATCAAAGTTTCACATCTATCCAAACCCAATGCATTTACAAGGAGAGATTGAGTATTCACTGCCTTTTGATTGTAATGTAAAAATATCATTATATAATGTTACGGGTCAGAAGATAGAAACACTCTATAAAGGGAAAGAAAAGGTTGGATTTCACAAAATTCCATTTAACAAAGGAAATTTCTC
>SOKM01000054.1 GCA_004375785.1 Candidatus Cloacimonadota bacterium
TCACCAGAAACAAGCATTGCTCCAAATGTTGGGCCCATTCTTGGTAAACCAAATGTTGTAGATACTGCCATTCCACAGGCGATAAGACCCGGATGCACCTCAGATGTAAACTCTACAATCATATCTTCTGATTGTTCTACCCACATTGCACCAAATCCCTTTGTCTTAATAAGCCCCCGCTCTTCTAATTTTTTTACAACAGAAGCGTCATGGCCTGTGGCATCTATCACAATTTTTGCTTCTATTGCGACAGGGTCAACACAGGTTATCTCTCTCGGGAGTGCCTGTATGGGAGTCCAGTTTATGACAACTCCACTTACCCTGTTCTTCTCTCTCAATACTATATCGTCAAAAACCGTCATATTTGCAAATTTTACACCTTTGTCACAGGCATATGCAATAAGTTTTGAACAGGCATGGGGTCCATCGGCAATGTATAAAGCCTTTGATACCTCTTTATAAGGAACACCAAGCCTTTTCAGTATCTCCTGCCCGGGTGCACGAACAGTTATCATATTCATCAAATAACCACCAAGCCAGAAACCACCTCCGAGATAGTTATTCCTTTCAATAATCATTACCTTTTTTCCCTTTTCAGCAATTATGCTTCCCGCGATAAGTCCTGAAGGACCACCACCAACAATAATACAGTCGGATTCCACATATTCGTTGAACTGTTTTGCAAAACCAGCAACGATTGCCCTTGTTACATCCTTCTCGCTCACCTTTGAAAAAATCCGTTTCTTCATCTTACCTCCTGTTTTTTATAGAATGTTTTAGTTTCCAATATATTTTGAATACAGACTTCTTGCAATTTTTTTATCCCCAGTCCCTTTTATAAGTGCCCTTCCATCTGAGAAAAAAATAATCTCTTTTTCTTTATTTGGTGCAAACTTAATAAGATGCTTACCGACGACTATTTCTCCTCTTAGAGCAAGTCTCTTTGCAAGTTCTTCAAGGGAAAGATGTATTTTTTTTGGGGGTGATATTTGAACTGTCTCCCTTCCGCAGAGAATGGTTGCATCAGTTCCTTTCCTTCTCATCAAATATTCATATTCTCCTCTGCAAGCAGGACACTCTTCCCTTCTGTCAACCTTTAATTTTGAGAATTCATTCTTTTCGATGTCTATAAAGATTAGCCTTTTTTCTACCGTCTCATTGTTAATAAGTATCTTAATCGCCTCATTCGCCTGGATTGCACCAATAACAATAGGGATAGAGGGTAGAACACCTGCTGTTTCGCAGGTTGCAAGACTCCCGTATTGAGGAACCTCTTCAATAAAACATCTCAAGCAGGGAGATTTTCCTGGTATGATATTCATTACCATTCCCTGAGATGAAACACAGGCGCCAAAAACATACGGTATTTTCTCTGTCAGAGAAAGATCATTGATAAGAAATCGCGTTTCAAGATTATCAGTCCCGTCAAGAATGATATCCATACCCTTTGCATATCTTTCAATGTTGCCACTGTTTACATCGTCTACAATGGACTCAATTTTTACTTCAGAATTGATTCTCTTAAGTTTTTTCTTTGCTGCCAGAGGTTTTGGCATCATCTTCGTAACATCGGTCTCATCAAACAGCATATTCCTTGAGAGGTCAGATATCTCTACAATGTCCCTATCAACAATTCGTAGATTGCTAATGCCAGCTCTTACGAGAATTGTCGCTGTGGTTGCTCCAAGTGCACCACAGCCTATTATTAGACCACTCTTCTCTCTGAGCTTTTTCTGTCCTCTCTTACCAATCCACTC
>SOKM01000164.1 GCA_004375785.1 Candidatus Cloacimonadota bacterium
GCCTACTATGGTTTTGTAGATGCACCGTATAATTCCAAAAGAGCATTAGGAGCTTATTATTACCCTCCAGTAGGTATAAAAGAAGGTTACACTCAAAAAATTCAGATAGGTCATAGGATTAACATTTCACCAACAATATCTCACCAGAAGCCATTTATTATAAACTATTCTTTCCCTGAACAGACAGAAATTAGTGTGAGTGTATATGATATTACCGGACGATTAGTGAAGAATGTTTACAAAGGTAAAATAAGAGGAACAGGAAAGATAAGTTTTACTCTTAAAGGGCTGCATCAGGGTGTCTATTTCACACGGATTGAGTCAAAAAATTTTAACGAGACCACAAAGATTATTTGGCTTAGGTAAGTAAACAGGTGAGGCTTCCAGCCTCACCTGTTTTGTGTTATGTCACCAAGCAAAGTCTTTACCTGCTTACTACTTACTACTTACTCCCTACGCCATACTGTGTTTTTCGGTCTTTTATCTAAATCGTAGTCTAAATCTGGGATTATCTTTTCCGCCTTCTTTAAGAGTTTTTCTGCCTCTTCCTTTCTACCTCTTTTTTTGAGTTCTTTTGCAAAAGAGAGTATTTCTCTCTCATAACTAAAAAGTATTTCAAGCCTCTTATCATCTGACCAGTCATCATACATCTTCAACCCTGACTACCACAAAGCTGTGTTGGGATGGGGGAGAGGGAAGGGTTATTCATCCCCCCGAGATAAAGAGTTTGATTTCTACCTCATTGCTTTTGAAGAGTTCTTGCCTTTGAATAACCTTTTTGTTCTGAAGGTCTATATAAAAAACCGCTCCAGCCGGAATCTCCTCTTTTTCAAAAAAGAGAGAGAGTTCTTTCTCTCCCTCAATTTGGTAATTTTTTCCTTTATATGTAATCTTCACCTTTCGAAAATTCCTCCATCATTCTTCTGTGTTTTTCACAGAATTCGTAATCGCTCTCAATCTGTGAATAGATAACATCTTCCTGCCAGTGTGCATTAAAAAGTCTGCATCCCCTATCATCACAGAATGGGTCTCCAGAGAGATGATAGAAGATTGCCTGGACTGCATAGCCACAGAGGAGAGCGTTCATCTTCTCATCTTCATAATCAATAAATCTTCCCTTGAATTCCTCTTTTAATAGATAGGGGTCTGCTCCAAGCCTTTTCTTTATATAAAATTCTTTTGGCTTTGCCGGCGCTTCTACAAGTCCTGTTGTGGATATTAAAGAAGGAAAACCAAAGATAGAAACCCTCGCATGCCATCGTTTGTCGTTCTCGTCAAAGGTTCCGAATAGTTCATTTGTAAAGACAATATGGCACCAGTCAATTCTCTTCTCATCATCAGAAATCATTTCTTGATAGATAGAAACGAGCTCCATTGCATCATAAAAAAGCCCTGTTGATTTGACGTTCTTAGAACTCAGTCTTCTCTCTTCAAAATCTACCTCTGTTTTTGTCGGCTCAGGATTTAATATTTTCTTGACAGGGTCAAGCACCCTTATTTCCGCTCTTCTCAAAGCAATTGTCTCAATCTCTTCGCCTTTTAAGCGGTAGAAACATTTCTCATTTAGAATTTTTACTTCTGGAAACTTTGTTTTTAAGTAATTACCTATTATATCAATGTTAAAAACATCTGACCTTGTCTCGTCATATAATTTTATGACCTTCATAACCTTTCGAGGACGAGGCTTCCTGCCTTTTCACCAGAAACAAGCATTGCTCCAAATGTTGGGCCCATTCTTGGTAAACCAAATG
>SOKM01000211.1 GCA_004375785.1 Candidatus Cloacimonadota bacterium
TCTCCTTCAAGTGATGTTTCTTTAAAATTGTCATAAGTTGATTCTTATCTATCTCTGTTCCATCTAACATTGTTATTATTCTCTCTTTATCCTCCGGTCGAAACACCTGCATCATAATTGTTATTAAGTATTCCGGCTGAAAAATCTTTGTTTTTGCCTTCTTATATTTCGTCTCAATTGAATATTCAAATGCCTCTTTGATTAATTCATAATCTCTTATCAATCTTTTTCTTTTAAGTTCGTTTATAACCTTTATTGCTTTCTCCATTTTTTATCCCCTCAAGTATATAAAAAACCTGCACACTTGTCAAGAGAGAAATTGGGAAAGTACAGTTTCGAGGATTAGCATAAGGCAAAGGGCAGATGGCATTTTCACACCATAAGCTATAAGGCATCAGCCATAAGCCACGAATGTATGAGATTGCTTTCTTTCGTTGGAGTTTACCCTTGAGTCCTTCGTTTCACTCGAGGATAAATTCCATGAAGGGCTCAGGACAGGCTCCGTTTGGATACTCGCAATGACATCCACACGTATGCTGAAACCTCACGCACATAATCATACGCTCAGGAGTCGGGTTTCCTGCTCTTCCATAAACTGATTCGTGTAAAGCCTATAGTAGTAGCCTTTCTCGTTTAACAGTTCGTGGTGATTGCCTTCTTCAGTAATTTTACCTTCGCGAATAACCATAATGCGGTCTGCGGAACGAATCGTAGATAATCTGTGCGCAATTATGAAACTCGTTCTGCCCCTGAGCATTGTTTCAATTGCTTTCTGTATAACTCTCTCTGTCTCTGTATCAATTGAAGAAGTTGCTTCATCCAGTACAAAAATCCTTGGATTAGCAAGAATTGCACGTGCAAATGAAATCAACTGTTTCTCTCCGGTTGATAACCGCCCACCACCTTCACCAACTTCTGTCTGATAACCATTCTCCAACCCTATTATGAAATTATGTGCATTTACCAGTTTCGCCGCATTCTCAATTTCATCATCTTTAGCATTTAACCTCCCGTAACGGATATTTTCTTCGATGGTCCCGCTGAAAAGATGCGGAGTCTGTAATACATATCCAAGATTGGAGTGTAGCCACAGAAGAGACCTTTTACGATAATCAACCCCATCAATTAGAATCTCTCCTTTGGTCGGCTCATAAAAACGGCAGGCTAAATTCACTATAGTACTTTTTCCTGAACCTGTTTCACCTACCAGTGCAATAGTCTCCCCCGCCTTAACGTTTAAATTGAAATTCTCAAGCACTTTTTCTCCATCTTTATATGCAAAAGAGACATTCCTGAACGAAATATTTCCTTTCACCTCGGGCCAATTCTCTTCTTTCGGCTTAAACATATCACCATACTTTTTAATTATTTCAGGACTGTCCTTTATGTCCGGTTCAGTCTCAATCATTGACAACGTCCGTTCTGCTGATGCCTGAGCTAACTGCAGCTCAGCAAATATGCGTGCTAATTCCCTTACTGGTTCAAAAAATTGAACAGTATATGAGATGAATGCCAAAAGAGTTCCATAAGTTATTGCATTTGAAAGAACACCTTCTCCTCCAAACCAGAGAACAAGTGCTGTTCCGATACTACCTAATGTAAGCACTGCAGGTAGGTATAATGACGATAATATTGCAGCTCGAACGGACGAACCAAACATCTCATCTGTAATCACCTGAAATTCTCTCAAATTTTCTTTTTCCCGAACAAGTGTTTTTGTCGTCTTCGCTCCCATAATTCCTTCATTAAAAGCTCCAGTGATGCGGGAATTGGTTTTTCTTACCAATCGATAACTCCTCAGAATTTTTTTCTGAAAGAAGAGACTGATAATCACCAGCACAGGCACAACTGTTAGTGAAATCAATGCCAATCTCCAATTCAGATAGAACATTACACCCGTTATAGCAATCATCATAGTAAAACCCCATATCATATCAACCAATCCCCATGCAATAGTGTCTCCCAATCTTGAAATATCCGATGTCATTCGAGCCATTAACCACCCTACCTGTGTTCGGTCATAATATGTGAAGGAAAGTTCCTGCAAACGCTGGAAACCTTTCTTTCTGATATCATAACATAAACCCATATCTACCTTCCCGGCAACTGCTATAAAAAGCCAGACAACTACTGCCTGTATTATAATCAGTACAGCGTAAATGAAACAGAATCCCCACAAACCATCCAGTGATTTGGGAACGATAAAATTATCAACAGCATATTTGGTCAGGAGCGGGAAAACGGTATCAATTCCAGCAAGTAGAATAACTACTATACCCAGAATAGTTAGATGTTTTTTATACGGTTTCAAGAAACACAGCAGCCGTTTCCACAATCCCCAATCGAATCGTTTCTTATACTCCTCTTCTTCGTGTATACTCATTTTAATCCACCTTCTAAATTAACTGTTTTTCTTCTTCTATCTCATGTTCCAACTCTTCTTCCAGTTCATTCTGGAGAGACCAAATTTTCCGGTATAATCCCTCCTGACGCACTAATTCATTATGTGTTCCCGACTGAACAAGTTCACCATTCTCCAGGACGAGAATCTTATCAGCCTCAGAAAGGGTATTAATACGATGTGATATAATAAATGTTGTTGCTTTATGGCTTCTCTCCTTTAATGCTTTTCGGATGGCAGCATCCGTTTCCACATCTACTGCACTTAATGAATCATCAAATATCAATATAGGGTAATCCCTAACCAGGGTTCTTGCTATAGCAACACGCTGCTTCTGTCCACCTGAAAGGGTAACACCACGTTCGCCAACAGGGGTTTCATACCCTTTTTCAAAACCCTGTATTACATCATGAACTGCAGCAATACTTGCTGCTTCAAAAATTTCTGCTTCCTCTACCCCCTTCTTGGCTAACGCAATATTATCTTTCACTGTTTTTGAGAAAAGGAAAGGCTCCTGCAACACAATTCCAATATTTTGACGCAGCCACTTCTTATCCAGTCCTTTCAGCTCCATACCATCGAGCTTTATTGAACCACTTTGATAATCATACAACCCTGGGAGAAGGTGCACCAAAGAGCTTTTTCCAGAGCCTGTTGGACCCAAAATTGCAATTGTCTGGCCCTTTTTTGCTCTGAATGAGATATTCTTCAGGATATGTTTTCCATTCTCATATCCGAAGGATACATTCCTGAATTCAACTTCTCCACTTATTCGCGGTTTATGTGCACTAACCTTTTTATCTTCAATAGGTTCAGTTAGAACCTCCTGAATCCTTCCCACAGAAACCAACGTCTTCCCCAAATCAGTTAAGATTCGTCCCATCTGCCGAACGGGCCAGAGCAGCATCCACACATAACTGGAAAACACAAAAAACGTCCCAAGGCTAATCATGCCTTTAGAAGCCCAGTAGGCACCAAGAACCAATACAGCTCCAATCTGGATTAAACAGATAAAATCAGAAATTGACCAGTACCAGGCGAGTAACCATATTAACCTATATGTCAAGTCTCTGAATTCACAGTTTATGTTGTCAAATTTATCTATTTCAAATGTTTGCCTGGCAAAAGCCCTTACCACACGAACACCTGTCAGATTTTCCTGTAATACTGTTGAGAGCCTTCCCTCAGCTTCGTCCGATATTTGAAATGCTCTTCTCACTTTGATAAAGAAAATAAAAGCAAAACTGAAGATAATTGGAATAACAGCCGTTGAAATTAAAGTCATTTGAATATTCAATATAAGCATTATCGGTAAAACTGCACCTACCATGAAGATTGCTCTCCCAACTTCTATAAACTGTACTGCAAGGAATCTCCGAATCGTATTTAGATCTGATGTACAACGCTGTATTAAATCACCTGTTTTGGCTTTCACGTGATAATCATACGGCAGATGTTGAAGGTGGTCGTAAAGTCGTTCCCGAATATTTCTGGCTGTCGACTCGGACGCAACAGCAGACCATTTTCCTTTCAAAAAGAGAAACAGACCTCTCAACAGAGTCAGTGCCACTATGAGCAAACTACCAATCCAAAGATTCTTTGTTAGAACACTTCTGCCACCAAGGGTTTGTATTACTGATATCAACCTTCCCGGCATATGTATTGGTTCATTACCGATTACGGAATCTATCATCACTCTTAACACCAGCGGGATAACAAGAGAAAAGAGCGTTGCCAGACCCACTGCGAAAATGGCTCCTGTATAGAGAGATTTACTTCCTCTCATAAAATTCCAGAGCAATCTTAATTTATATAACATTTTTTTCTCATTTTTTGTTTATACATATTTTTGAACTGGAATAAAACCGTTCTGGTTCTAACGTTCTTTTTTGCGAACGGTAATATTCCGTGATAGTTTACGTACTCTTAAAAGGATGTTTTGGGAATCAGAGAAATAGAGCGTTAAGAAAACAGAGTGCGAAATGGGTTGAAGGAAATGTCTTTGTCTGAAATCCCTGCCTGTACGGTAAACATAGACAGGTGAATTCCAAATAGATGACGCACCCTTACGTCCAGAGGACGAGGGACAAGCGAACAACTCTTGAAATTCAGGTCAAACAATTCTAATCTGAAATATTTTCACTTCTACCTCACTTCTTACACTTTCAAGAACCTACTATGTCTCCTTACACTTTTGTTCTAATTTTCATTCGGTGGATAATATACAATAATTGTATAAAAATGTCAAGGTTTTTTTGAAAAAAAACAGACAAATCTGGACACTGTTCTCTTTAAGAACATATCATTGTCAAAATCATCTTGAATTTTTTTTCAGCTTTCAAGGAATGTGGTTCATTGGCTGGCATTATGACTATCTTACCCTCTTTCAAATGAAGAGGTTTCCCAGAGATTACAATTTCTGCTTCGCCTTCAATAAGATAAACAAGTGCATCAAACGGTGCTGTATGCTCACTCAAACCCTGTCCCTCATCAAAAGCGAAAAAGGTTACTGTCCCCATCTTCTTATCAATTATCGTTCTGCTTACAATAGAACCTTCTTGATAATCAGCTAAATCAGTTAATCGAATCGCTTGCGCTATAAGGTTTTTCATGTCTGTTCGTTTCTCTTCATTAACCATCTTTTCTCCTCCTTTGTTATTTCAACCTCCTGATATTACAAAAATTCATTCATCTTGTCAAGAAAAATCAAAATCAACAGGGATTGAAAGAGAATATAAGAGACAAAAATCTGCACCTGAAAGCAAAGAATACGGAGCAAATACGAAGAAAATTATCCCTTAATCCTTTTTGACTTTTTTGCTATACCTACAATACTGTCAAACCTACTAAAATTTACAAGAGAGAAAGGACTTTTGATTACCCTTATAAGTTGCAGTTTTGAATCAGAAAAAACCATATCAAGAGTATTCAAAGTAAAATGCCAAAGATGTTGCTCAGGTTTTAAAGTCCACCATTTGGATTTTAAAATGGAGGCTGGCAAAGAATTAAAATACGGGCATGAGAAAATAATAAAACCATTTTCTTTTATAATTCGACTCACAGATTTTAGAAATAAGCCAGGATCTTCAACGTGTTCAATAACATCCCAAAAACATATTATATCATAATCGTTTTCTTGTAGACGAATTTTTTCGATTTCACCATAATATACATTCAATCCTAAATTTTTTCTTATCCATTTTACAGCAGTATAGGAATATTCTATTCCAGTTACTTCAAATCCTTTCTGCCTTGAAATTTCAAGAAAAAGTCCATAAGCACATCCAATTTCTAACAATTTTTTCCCTTTTATGTCTCCTTTTAATAAATGTCGTATAAGATTGAGTCTACTATAAGACCAAATCTTTTGTGGGATTAAAGCTAAACTAAATTTCTTTGAAAAACCGTAAATTCCTTCATCAAAATAACCCGAATTTTCATACATTCTCTTTCTCGCAATCTCTTTCAATCTTGGGCTTATAAACACCTGCCCACATTGAGAACATTCAATCACTCTAAAAGGACCCTGGTTATACAATAAATGTCCCTTTATTCCGCATCTAAAACAATTAACCTCTTCAAAACTAACCTCAGTCCATTCTTTGTTTTTCATACTTTTTTTCTACTTGAAATTTACAATGTTGGTAAATATTCAGTATGCGAATGAAAGCAATCTCGGTTTACCAATTATTTTGATTATATCGTCTCTTCTTTCACTCATTGACAATATAAAAAGAAAGCGGGAAAGTCAAGAAAAAAAATTGGACTTGACATTCTATTTTTCGGGTGATATGTAATAACTATGCAAATATGTATTGTATCTGATGCATACTATCCATATCCATCAGGAGTAACTGAGCATGTATCCAATCTCGCCAAAACATTG
>SOKM01000057.1 GCA_004375785.1 Candidatus Cloacimonadota bacterium
CTTCCCGCCTCGCACATTCCTGAAGCAGAGATTATTATACAGGGTTCATTAATATTATTTAAAGCTTTCGATTTCTCTACATCTTTTATATATATCAACCTTTTAAAACCAAAAGGGTTCTCATGGTTATTGATAATTTCAAGGGCCTCCTCATCGTAACACTCAGGGTGCCGCTTGAATATCTCCGTAACATTCACAGAAAGGGGACTGTCCACAAAGATTGGTATGTCTGGCAGTTCACCTCTCTCATGAAGATTCTGAATCTCATAAACAATCTCCTGGGTTCTGCCAACAGAAAAAGCAGGAATGATTATCTTCCCTTTTCTTCTGTATGTAACGTTGATTAGATCCCTCAATTCACAGGATACTTCTTTGTAGGGTCTGTGATATCTCCCACCGTATGTGGATTCAGTTATCAGAAAATCTACATTCTCAACCTGGTGGGGGTCCTTTATTATTGGGAGGTCTTTTCTACCAAGATCGCCCGTAAAGAGAAGTCTCTTCTTCACATTGTCCTCTTGAACCTCAATTAGAATGATTGCTGAACCCAGGATATGCCCCGCATCATAGAAAATGACCCGCACATCCTGCGAAACCTCAAACCATTTTTCATACGATAAGGGCTCAAGGTGATTCAATGCCTCCTCTACATCTTTTTTCGTATACAAAGGTTTTTTAGGAGGTAATCCCTTTTTTCTTCTCTTTTTGTTTACATACTCTATATCCTTTCTGTGGATATATGCAGAATCAAGAAGCATGATACTTATGAGGTCTGCAGTTGCTTCTGTTGTTACTATCTTCCCTCTGAATCCCGATTTAACAAGTGTTGGAATATTCCCGCTGTGGTCAATGTGAGCATGGGAAAGAAAAAGACAATCAAGTTCCTCAAGATGTTTTACCGGGATATTTCTGTTGTTCGACTCCGCCTCATCCCTGTGCCCCTGGTAAAGACCGCAGTCGAGAATAAACCTTGTCCCCTTCGTCTGAACATAATGAAGCGAACCTGTTACTGTCTTTGTTGCTCCCCAGAACTGTAATATCATACCCTAACTCTTTCTCTTCGCCTTTCTAAAGATTAAAAGTGTAACGTATACCGATTCCGCCTTCAATATCAAGCTTTGTTTCCTCAACAATATTCATCACCGGGGCAATCTCTAAGAAAACATCTAAAGGAACCCCTTTTGGTAAAAATTCCAATCCTCCTACACCGCGTATACCCAGAAGACTCTTATTCTCATCTCTTTCATTGCTCTTAAATTTCAACCTTGCGCCTATTCCCAGATACGTACATAGTGTTGATGGAGAAACCCCCTCTAATCTCAACGGAAAATGGTAGAGGTAATCACCGTGAATATGAAAATACTTATCAAAATTCCACGCAAGTGCAAGGTCTAAAGCAGTCTTTTTTGTCTGCCAGAACTTAAGACTAAAACCTGTTGGAGCACCAATGATGATGCCCAATCCAAGTTGGCTTGAGGATAACATAGAGCAAAGGAGCAGAAAAATCGCAAAAGATAAAAGAACTTTTTTAAATCTCATCTTTTCTCCTTTCCTTTTGATAGATTTTTTATCGTCAGTTTACTCTGTTATATATTTACTATCTAACGAGATACACTTCTTATGGGGTTTACATAAAAAGTCTTTAATCATATAACATTTCAATCTTTCTTTGTCAAGAGAAAAACAAAATTAACAGGGATTGGACGAGAATATAAGAGATATATAAAAATAATTAAAATTAGAAATTTCTTGACAAACGGTTTCAATTATGGTAATTTTTGTATGTTTTTGAAAGTAGAGCGTTGCAGTAGTATAATGAAAGGAGTTATAATGAAGAATTTACTATTTTGGATTCTATTATTCTTAATGGTTTTAACAATAAATAACTGCAAAAAGAAAGGAACAGTTACAGACATAGCCAGGATAAAACAGGCAGAGAAAGCCATAATAATTATCAGGAATGCCCTCGAAGAGCACTACCTCAAATATAATACTTATCCCCCCCAAGGTGCCGACCTGAAAGAGATTCTTTCTCCTTTTATGAAAAAGATAAAAAAAGCAGAGGGAAAGTTCGAAAGTGAATGGGAGGCAAAGATTGCTCCCAGCTTTTCAGAAGGGCCTTTCTACACTACAGAGGACCCTGAGATAAATTTCTTTATTAAAGCAAGGGCCAGGGACATCAATAGGACTCCAGTAGCTATCAGACCATCAATAATCAGAAAGAAAGAAGAAGAAAATGACGAAAAGAAAGGAAAGTAACAGGAGGTATAGAATGCTCAGGCAATTCTTTTTATATCTGTTTCTTGCATTTTTGATTGGATGTGGTCCATCACAGACCATAAAAAAAGAGGGGACAGAAGAAAAACCAGAAAAAACTGAGAGCGAATCGAAGAAACACTATAATATTGGCTACGAATATCTCAAGATGAAAATGTATTCGGATGCGATAATAAATTTTGAGAAAGCAATTGAGGACAGCGCAACATATGTTGATGCATACCTGGCGCTTGCAAAGGCATATATCGAGACACAACAATATGGCCTTGCTGAGGAGACATATAAAACAATGATAGAGAAGGTTCCAAGTACACTAAAGGGCTGGACAGGACTTGGCTCACTCTATGTGAAGATGGCAAGATACGATGATGCAATCGAAGCATATAATAAAGGGATGCAGATAGATTCACTCAATGCTTCAGTCTATCACGGTTTAGGCCATGTTTATGAAAAAAAGAAGGATCACGAGAAAGCTCGAGAATATTTAGAAAGGGCTTACAACCTTGAACCCGAAAACAGAGCCATAGCCTTTGCTCTTGCAAAAATATATCTTAAACTTGAAAGATGTAACGAGGCATCTGTTCTTCTTGCAAAGATTGCAAAGGAATTTCCAAAGGATATTGAAGTTGCACTAAGTCTCGGCGATGCATATTATGATTGTAAAAAATATTCAGAGGCACTTGAACAATATAAAAAAGTTGAACCTGAGTTGCCTGAATTTGCAACAATCAATATAAAGAAAGCAAAATCACTCGAAGGACTCCGTCGGTATTCCGAAGCAGCCGAAGAATACCTCAAAGCAGTTGACAAAAGCGAAAATAAACGTATACCTTACATACATCTGATAAATATGTATCTTAAAATTAAAAATTACGGTAAAGCACAGAAATATATTACTCAGGCATTCGCGGTTGCACCCAATGACCCCGCACTCAACTGCATGAAAGGTGATGTCTATCTTGGCTATGGAGATGGTGCAAGAGCTCGAAAGAATAAAAAAGGGTATGAAACAGCCATTGCTCACTATAAAACCGCAAAAGGTTGGTATAGAAAAGCACTTGGAGATGCACAATGGAGGAAATATGCTGAGGGAGGTATTAAGCGGGCAGATATAAAGATTAAGAATACACAACAAGAAATGTGGTATGGTGACGATTAATAAAAGGGGATTATAATGGCAAAAAAGATTTTTTATATTATACTTTTGGTTTTGATTGTTTATGGGGTATGGTCTTTTGTAAATGTAACTGGAGTCAAAATTCGTTATGGAAAATTACTTGACCAGACAAAAAACATTGTGAAGTATACCTCAAACGACCCGGATAAAAAGATAAAAAGAAGATTGAAAGAGAATGCAGAAGAATCAAAGCTTACCCTGACAGACGATGACATTGAAATAATAAGATTTAACAGTGATATTACTATTAGAATAACCTATGCAGATAGTGCTGTTTTACCATTCGGACTCAAAACCTTATATTATGACCAGGAAATAGACATTTCAAAGGGCGATGTAGAAGAATGACAAACAAAAACCCACTTGCAAGAGAGGTTCTTATCCTTAATCAGAACTACGAACCTCTCAGTGTTACAGAGGTTAAAAAAGCATTCATTATCTCATACCTTGGCAAGGCTCAGATTGTTGAAACATACAGGGGAATAAAACTGAACACTGTAAATAAGAGCTACCCTGTCCCGAGTATCGTTCGCCTGAGAAGTTATGTCAGGATATCAAGAAGAAGGCTTACGCCAACAAGAAAGAATATCCTGAAGAGAGATGGGTATAGGTGTCAGTACTGCGGCACAAAAATTGGTCCAATGACTGTCGACCATATCATTTCAAAAACAATGGGAGGAAGGGAGACCTGGGAAAACCTTGTTTGTGCTTGTGTGAAATGTAATACAAGGAAAGGAAACCGCTCTTTGAAAGAAGCACACTTCGAGCTCATCCGTGTCCCAAGAAAACCACACTTTTTTTACCTTCTGCATAACATTGTAAAAACCCCTGAACCTTCCTGGCGTCCCTATCTTTTCCTTGACCCCTTATAGGTAAATAATCAGTGAACCACGTTACATTACTAAAAAAGATTGTCATTCTGAGTAATCTGTTCCATATTGACTATGGAAGAATCTCGTTGTTAACCAACGCTTATTGACTATGGAAGAATCTCTTTATCCACCATTTTTTGAGATTCTTCGGTCGTCTGCTAAAGCAGACTCCCTCAGAATGACAGGGTTGACTGATTATTTACCCTTATAGGAAAGAATGGGTTGTTTTTTTATCTTTCTTTTTATTTCACTCTCCCAGTTAAATTCATTTTCTGAAATAAAGATTGAAGGGAATACAATCTTTTCAGAAGAAGAAATTATAAACTCACTAAATCTCTCAGAACCTTTTAATCTTTCTGAGGGAACAATAGAAAAATATTCTCAGAGAATACTTGAACTTTATAAAAAAGCAGGTTTTCTTGAAGCAGAGGCTCGATTTGAAATAAAGAATAAAACCCTGATAATCAATATTTCAGAGGGCGAACGATTTATGTTGGGTAATATAGAGGTGAAAGGTAACAGATTTATAAAAGATGAGGTATTGCTCAAACTTCTGGGTATTAAAGGAAACAATCCTTTCAGGACTGAGGATTTTGAGGCGGGGATGGATGAGATACTCGATTTTTACGGTAACAGCGGATTTCCTTTCACAAAAATCATTCCTTCCTATTTCACTCCAGAAAAAAAGATGATTAATATCGGATTAGAAATAGAAGAAGGGCCGAGATTAAGATGGGGCAAGGTTATCGTGCAGGGGAATACTGTGACAAAAGCGTATGTTATCAAAAAGCAGTTGAGGCTCCCGAAAGGCTATTATTTCACAGAAGAGCATTTAGGTGCAAGTCGTGCCTGGCTCAATAAACTTTCCTTTATTGAGGTAGAAGATGAGTTCGGGTTAGTAAAAGGAGAGGAAAGCGGAACTGTCGGCGTTCTTGTTAAAATAGAAGAGTTGAAGTCAAACAGGATAAGTGGAATTATCGGTTACATCCCTTCTCATGAGGAAGAAAAGGGTGGATATATCGGCTCAGTTATGACTCAAATGCTCAATCTCTTCGGAACAGGAAGGGCATTAAGCGTCCAGTGGGAGAAACAGATTCCTCCTTACACGAAACTTGATGTCTCCTATAAAGAGCCCTGGGTCTTTGGAAGCCAGTCAAGCCTTGTGCTCTCCCTTTTTCACCTTCTTGAGGATACGCTATACACATTTTCAAAGGCAAGCATTGAAGTTAAAACCGACCTCACCCTTAATCTTTCACTGAGCCTTCTAACGGGCTGGGAAAAGTTCAATCCAGCAAGCATAGAGGTTCCTGCATCAAGAAAATATTCTATTGGCACCGAAGTTGAAATCTCTACCCTTGATTATTCGATTAATCCCAGAAAAGGCATTAACTACATTTTCTACACTGAGTATGGAAAGAAGAGTTCTACGAATGTTATGAAATTCACTCTTGACTTGCTCAATATTATCCCTCTTTTCTCAAACAACGCTATTGCAGTTCTTCTCTCTGGAGATGCCACAAGAACAAACCACCCGCCTTTACCAGAATATGAACAGTTTACACTGGGGGGTTACAACAGTTTGAGAGGTTACAGGGAGAGGCAGTTCAGAACCATTCAGATGCTGCGGCTGAGCCCGGAATATAGATATCTAATCACAAGGAAATCGAGAGTATATCTTTTCTATGACTGCGCATATTTCAAGACATCAACTTATCCTCTCGGTATAACAGAAGACCATTTTAAGGACGCTTACGGTGTCGGGGCAAAGTTCTCTTCGGGTATTGGGGTAATCTCCATAGAATATGCACTTGGTGAAGAGAGAACATTTATGAAGGGCAAAATCCACATCGGAATAGACACTACTTTTTAGGCATGGGGCTCAATACATAAACGTAAATATTCAGTGAACTACATTACATTACCATAAAAGACTGTCATTGCGAGT
>SOKM01000041.1 GCA_004375785.1 Candidatus Cloacimonadota bacterium
AGGTAACGCCTTCTTGTTGCCTGTGGAAAGAAATGATATCAATAACTGTTTCTATATAAAGATTAGGATATTTCCGATTGATTTATAAATCGTGACACCATAGCCTTTGCTCGCTTCCTTCAGTCCTCTTTTGGAATAAACCAAGTTGCCATGACATACGCGGAGTTTATGTAATGCATGATTAAGTTGCGAGAAGGACAAGTTATTGTGCTTGACGAGCCAGAATACGTGGCTGGACACAGAGAGTGGTATCGTGACCAAAATCGAGCTTTAGTAAGTACAATGAGATCGGGAAGGTTTAAAGTGCATCCAGTTTTTCTACCGATCATAAACAAATCTTTGCTAGACAAAGTCATTAGAGAACACTTGTTACAGTATATGGTTGTCCTAGAGGATAGAGGTGAAGGCACAGTTTATCAGTGTTGTCGCCTAGCCATTTTACCGACCAAACGTATACAAAATTCCTTTGCAGAATCAAGTTTGAAATGTTAGACGTTAATAAATGTGAGAAACCGTGGTGCTTCTCTTGCAAGGATTTCAAGAATTATAACTGTGTGTTACTGCGAGCACAGTACGAGCATAAGCGACAAAAGATACAAGATCAGCGTTATAGGGAAGATTTAGACAAGGCTCAAAAGGAAGAAGGAAGGAAGCTTCCTTTCGAAGAGTGGTTGAAGAAGGCTCACGAGCATTACGACGAGTTTTGGTATGAGACACCAAGTGGGAAGAAGAAAATATCTACCGAAAAAATCTGCTTGGTGTTAGGGTGCTCTCAAACGATGGCGCAAAGGATACGCTCTACACTCAAGACAATGACAAGAGAAGAAGTATTAGAGTTTGTTGAGAAACGTTTGGGAATCATATAGTTTATTTGCATGGGGGGCGTGGAAAAGCTGAGTCTTAATCCGAAAGAAATATGTGTAACGAAAAGAAGTAGGATATTGAGGAAAATGGAGCTAGAAAAATTCATCGAGGAAGTATCTAAGAAGAATCAAGAAGAGCTGGAAAAAATTAGAAGATTTCAGGAAATAATGAACCAGCTCGTTAGAGAAAAAACTGAAACCTACGTTGTTTCTATAACAAGTGATTTATAGTCTAGAAAACAAATAATTAAGTATGTCATCGCAACCTATTTTTCAAAATATTATAGCGACAAATACGCATTTTCGACATAGAAAGCCCATTATACAGCGGTTGCAGAGAAAATTAAATGCCAAGTATGGATTGAAAGGCAAATTAATAGTCTACACAGCCAGTCCCTATCATCTAATTTCAAGCATAATGATTCAAGATGTGCCATCCTTTGAAGACCTGCTAAGATCAACTGGAAAAGCAGAAGATGGCTATTTGATGATTAATTCTCCTGGAGGAGATGGGAATGCTGCTGAAAAACTTTTGATGATGTGTAGACAAAGATTCACCAAATCGTTTTATGTTATCGTTCCTGATTATGCAAAAAGCGCAGCGACTATGATATCTTTGGGTAGTGACAAAATCCTAATGGGATATCTTGCTGAGTTGGGTCCAATTGATCCTCAACTTCGAACGGCGTCTATTCCAGGACCAGGTATTCCTGCAAGATCATTTATTGATGGATTAGAGCTGATTCGCCAGAAAATTAAGAAGGAAGGTGACCCTGTTGAAATGTACTTCCCGATGTTGACACAAATAAGCCCACAATTATTAGCAAGCAGTTTTGGCGCCATAGAGGGGTCTAGAAAATTCGCCGAGAAATGGCTAA
>SOKM01000138.1 GCA_004375785.1 Candidatus Cloacimonadota bacterium
CTGGGCTTCGTATTATAGATGTTTCGACACCATCTGTTCCCTATGAGGTCGGCTATTATGATACACCGGACTGGGCTAATGGTGTTTATGTCTCAGGCTCCTATGCTTATGTGGCGGATGATGCTGCTCTCCGTATCATAGATGTCTCAACACCTTCTGCTCCCTCTGAGGTCGGCTACTATGTTACACCGTATTGGGCTTATGGTGTATATGTCTCAGGCTCCTATGCTTATGTGGCAGATCGTTATGCAGGGCTTCAGATTTATGAATTTTTAGGGGTAGGCGTTGAGGAATCAAAGGATATAGTTTCTTTCTCTAAGTTGCGGATTTTACAGAATCTAATAAGAGACGATTACATTAAATTTGAGCTGTGTCTTACACAAAGAGATGATATTGAAGTAGGTCTTTACAATCTCCTCGGGCAAAGAGTTAAAACACTATCTTTGAATAGCCTCTCTGCTGGTAAACATAATCTCAAACTACAAACAAAAGGTCTCTCAAGCGGAATCTATTTCTTGCGATTTGAAGGTGAATTGAACAATCAATCAGTTAAGGTAACAATTTTAAAGTAGGTCATTAGTAACCTGGTCATTGCGAGCCATGTTACCATACGGTTCATGGCGAGTTTACTTTCGTTTTCACTAAGGAAAGCAATCTTAATGTTATTACGCTATGCTCTCTGCCCTATGCTCTATGCTCTCTGCATTATTTTTGGTTGAAGCAATCTCTTATATTTTCTTCCAATCCCTGTTAATTCTATTTTTTCCTTCGAGGTTTCTCTGAACTCTGTGGTTCGGATTTTTTTTCTTGACTTTTGCTGAAAAAGTTCTATAATAAATTTAAAAAAGAAGTATTGCAGAAATAGAAAATTATATCTGGAGGCATGTATGTGTAAATATCTCACAATTCTAATAGTATGCCTTTTTATCGTGGGTAATGGTACGGTTTTTGCAGAACCGTATTCAGAGCCTGGGAGCGACTATGAAGAGTGTGGAAATATGTGGTTCGATTCTCTCAATGTGCGGTTTGTTGGTAACTGGCCATTTGGACCCTACTCTTACGTAGTAACATATGATTCAGTAAGAAGCCTTGCCTTCTTGGGCTCTGGTGGCGGCGTCTTCATCTTAGACGCGTCAACTCCATCTGCACCTGTAAAATTATCGGAAGGAATCCATACCAGAGATTTTGTATATGGACTATTCTATGATAGTCTCACACAAAGGCTCTATACTGCAGGTGGACATGCTGGACTTGAAATATGGGATGTATCAATGCCTGATTCACCAGAAAAACTTGGCTTTTATAATACATTATATTCAGCTTATGCTCTCTATGTATCGGGTTCCTACGCGTATATCAATGATGGACATCTGTTTCGAGTTATAGATATATCTACTCCTTCAAATCCACAAGAAGTAGGTTATTTTAGTATAGGTTTTGCTCGTGGAGTTTGTGTATCAGGTCAATATGCCTACGTAGCTGCCGGTGGTGCTGGGCTTAAGGTAATAGATATATCTACACCTTCAAATCCGCAAGAAGTAGCCTGTTGTAATACACCAGGTTCTTCTATCGGTATATATATATTAGGTTCATATGCCTATGTTGCCGATTCTGAAGCTGGGCTTCGGGTGATAGATGTATCTACACCATCAAATCCGCAAGAGGTAGGTTATTATGATACACCAGGCCAAGCTCGGGATGTTTATGTATCAGGTTCTTATGCCTACGTTGCTGATGACTCTACCGGGCTTAGGGTAATAGATGTTTCTACTCCTTCAAATCCACAAGAGGCAGGTTATTGTTATACTGGTTATTCTTATAGTGTTTTTGTATCAGGTTCTTACGCTTATATTTCTGCTACTCATTATGGGCTTCAGATAGTAGATGTATCTACACCTTCAAATCCACAAAAAATTGGCAATTATAGTACACCAGGTCCATCTGGGGATGTTTGTGTATTAGATTCTTATGCGTATGTTATTAATGGTGGGGATGGGCTTCGAGTGCTCGATGTATCTACACCTTCAAATTCACAAGAAGTAGGCTATTGTTATACAGGTGATGCTAGTGGAGTTTACGTATCAGGTTCATATGCCTATGTAGCTGATGGTTACTCCGGGCTTCGGGTGCTCGATGTATCTTCACCTTCAAATCCATATGTGGTTGGTACCTGCCCTACACCTGGCCCTGCTAATAGTGCTCATATATCAGGTTTATATGCGTATGTCACTAATGGTCTCGATGGGCTCCGAGTAATTGATATATCCACTCCTTCAACTCCGCAAGAGGTAGTCTATTATGATACACCAGGATATGCTCGGGATGTTTATGTATCAGGTTCTTACGCGTACATCGCTGATGATATGGCGCTTCGGGTGCTCGATATATCCACACCATCAAATCCGCAAGAGGTAGGATATTATCAAACAGATGATGCTAAAGGAGTTTACGTATCAGGTTCATATGCTTATGTTGGTGATTGGGATACACTTAGAGTGATTGATGTTTCTACACCTTCAAATCCACAAGAGGTAGGCTTCTATACTACCCCAGGGTTAGCTCTCGATATTTATGTATCAGATTCTTATGCCTACGTTGCTTATTGGAACGGTGGCCTTCGTGTTGTAGATGTATCTACACCTTCAAATCCACAAGAGACAGGTTATTTTGATACTCCAAGTTGGGCTTATGACGTTTATGTCTCAGGCTCTTATGCCTATGTGGGGAATGGGTCTGCTGGACTTCAGATTTATGAATTTTTAGGTGCAGGTATTCAAGAATCAAAGGAAATAGTTTCTCATTCAAGATTCCGTCTCTTACAGAATCCTGTAAGAGACGATTACATCAAATTTGAGCTGTGTCTTGCACAAAGAGATGATATTGAAATAAGTCTTTACAATCTTCTCGGTCAAAGAGTAAAAACACTATCTTTGAATAGTCTCTCTGCTGGTAAACATAATCTCAAACTACAAACCAAAGGACTCTCAAGCGGAATCTATTTCTTACGATTTGAATGCAAGTCGAATACCCAATCCCTTAAGGTCACGATTGTAAGGTAAGTACAAAATTGGGGTCAGTCCTATAAATTATAAAACTCGTCAAATTCATCGAGTATCCCATCTCTTTCTGAGGTCCTATAAATATATGATATACCTGTAAAATGTACCCCTAATATTTCTGAAATTTCTTCTAAAGTATAATGGACTCTATCCCGTAATATAACAACAGTATATCTTTTTATCTCCATATCCCTATGACGCCTTAAGGTGCTTAAATCACTTGAAAACTTCTCTCTTAAAAACTCCTCTGCATCTTCGAATGTTAATTCTTTCCTGCTGCACCCCTCCTTTCTTTTCTGCTGGGATATTCTCTCAAGTGTTTTATTTATGAACTTCTCATCCCCATAAAACTCATACCTTTTGTATTTCCTTGATGATGGCTTTTCTATCCTTCCTTCTCTCATGAACTTTTCATATTCCCTAACGTCCTTAAAATAGGATAAAACAACATCTCTTTCAACAATAGGTTCCCTTTTCCCAAGATACTCCAGATGACTTGACCAAAGATATTCCTCTGGACTCAAGCATAACCCATCCTTCACTGGATTCGAATGTATACACTTTATCAGGATTAAAAGATAAGCATCTTTATCTACAAGTATGCTCTTATATCTATCCTGCAATAGATGCCCAACTCTCTCCCATCTCCTGTTAAAAGATTGTACATAATAGGTTAAAAAATCTCGCATAAAATATCCTATGTGTATAGGACCGCTCTCAAGAAGTAACTGCACGTAATTATCCACCAAACAGTAAGCATAAACCTTAACACAGTAACGATTTTTTACCTTTGAAAGAAACTCCAGTAATCGCAGTCTATCAGAAGGGTCTAAGAAAATATTCTCATTCCTGTTCCCTCTGAAAAAGATATGATGTACTGCACCAGGATAATCAATTCGTAATAACCTTGCCATGTTTAATCTCCATGTTTATAGATTTTATAATTTATAGGACTGACCCCATTCTTGCTCGTATACTCTAAAAGTAGAACATGAAGCCCACGACCACAGTTCTGTTCATAATTACGAGGGGGTCTTTTTCGCTGAAATCTTGTGAGTAGTAGTAGCGGACGACGTTCTCGTTACCAAGAATATTTTCGCACTCTGCAAAAAGAACAAAACCGTTGTTCCTTATAGAGACGATTTTTGAGACCTGAACGTCCACACGCTTGTAAGAAGGAAACCGTGCACTGTTCATCTCACCGAAAACAGGAACCCAATTTTCGTTCGCTTCATCATATCTTCCACAAAGCACAGGTGTATAGAACCGTCCCGTATGGTAACGGTACTTCACCCCAAAGGAAAAATACGGAAGCAAATCTCCTGTTACAGATATGGTGAAACTGTGGGGAATCTCATAACTCGATGTCACGAGTGCATCAGCATCCATCTCCCTCCTCTCCGAATCTGTGAAGGAATAAACAAAAAACCCGTTCAAAACTCCCCTGCTCAATTGAATCAAGCAATCAACCCCCCTTGCATAACCAAACCCATCCGATACATATTCATTCCCTTTTTTAAGAGGAAGATTTTCATATGTCTTATAAAATCCTTCCAGCCTTACTCTACCTCTTTTCATTCCCTTTTCAATTCCAAGAACATAGTGAACAGCCTTCTCGCTTGGAAGATTAGAAGCCATCAGGTCCTGGGTAGACTGAGGAGACTGATGATATATTCCTGTTGATAACTTCAGGGTTGTGTTTCTCCCCAGCAAATATGCAAGAGAGAACCGCGGGTCAACAACTGTCTCTCTATTCCGAGTAATATGTTCGATTCTCAATCCCGGAACAAGAGTCACCCTCCTCTTTATCAGAAATTCATCCTGAATAAAGTAAAATAGTTTATTCTCTCGTATATTGCAGGAGAAATCAATAATCTCTGATTGGGAATTGAGGAACCGCAGAGAATCATCAGGAAATTCTCCATTCATATCTTCAAAAATACCTTCAATACCGCCGCCAGTCTCTATTCTGTGCAGACCCATTTTTTTCTCAAAATCACCCTCGCAATCAAGTTTCCTATCCCTCGAATCATTTTTGTAATAACCCTCTATCTCTTCCTTTTCCCCAAAATCCACAAAGGATATCCTTGCCCTCAAAATCCCATTTTTATAGAGTGTTCTGTTCCTTACACTGATAATCTTCTGTTCACTCTTGCTGAGATATGTATGTGAATCGTCAATCCTTGGTTTCATTACATCACTGTTCCCTATTCCGAGTATTTCAAGTTTTGAGAACTGGTTATACTGATAAGTTACCTTGGAAAAAAGGTCATAATATTGTGGAAATATTACAAACTCATCACGTGACCTGCTCAGATTTGAAATCAGGTAGGTTGTCCCACCTCTCAAAAGAAGAAGATAGTTCATATTAGAAAAACCACTACCTTCGACACCAATGTATCCATTAGCAAGTGAGACACTGCACCTTCCTCTCAGAGAACTGCGAGGAGAACGGGTTTTCACATCTACAACCGATGATAGACCATTACCATATTTTGCCCCAAACCCTCCACTTGTGAATGTAACATTACTCAGGATGGAAGGTTCAAAGAAACTGATAATTCCTCCGCCGATTGATTCAAGATGGTATGGATGCTCCAACCTTACTCCGTCGAGAAGAACGATATTTTCCTTTGAATTCCCTCCTCTCACAACAATCGGGGCAATGTCTCCACCACTCACACCAGGCAGGGACTTCAGCCCCCAGAAAAGTTCAGCACCACTACCAGGTAGCTTCCAGAGCTCAATAGGTGTGATAATTGTCTGTCCCGCTTCCTTTTTTTCTTTCACAGGACTTGCCGTTATTGTAATCCCCTGAATCATTACAGGTACAGATTCCATCCCTATAAAAATAGGTTCTGTTTTCGAATCAACGATTAAATTTTCTATCACATCAGCGTAACCAATTCTCGTGAACCTCAGTTTATATTGTCCTTTTTCAATCTCTTTAATAAGAAAATTCCCATTATTGCCGCTTATTCCACCTTTTGTAGTCCCTTCAACTATTATATTAACCCAACCCAGCCCTTCACCTGTCTTTGCATCAAAAACCCTTCCAGATATACTTTTTCGGCTTTTTTTCTCTAAGTTTCGTAAGATGTTTTTTGCCCATCTGTTCTGTGACTCAACATCAAGAGCCTTTCTTAAAAATCCTTTTGCCTTGTCAATCTCTCCTTTTTTTATA
>SOKM01000268.1 GCA_004375785.1 Candidatus Cloacimonadota bacterium
TTGATGAGACTTATACAAAAAGAAAGGGTGATTCAGGTAAAGTATTATTAAAAGTACAATCAATTGATGGAGGAAAACAAGAAAAGGCAATAATTATTCCAATAAAAATATTTCAATGGAGTAATATAAACGAACCCAAAATAAATGATTATAAAAAATATATAGGATATGAAACAGGAGAAACGAGAGGTATCCCCAGAGAAGCATTTGATTATATGCCGCAAGTAACGACAGAAGGCTTTCATTTTACTACCTATTTCCAGATTTGTAAAGAATTAAAGTGAAAAATTTGAGGATAATCTTCAGAGATAAGGAATAAAAAGTGAATATGGATTTGTTACAGCAGATGCTTTATACGTGCTGAAAGCATCAGAGCGATTGATATATAAGAGATAAGGGAAGAATGGGTACGCATAGTAATAAAGAAAAAACTCGATCCAGAAAGCGAAATAGTTCATGAGCTTGTGCTAAAATCGGACGGCGATGGAAGGTTGCAGCCGTGTAATCACAAAGCATTTAGACGTTATGATTTAATTATCTCGAGTATCGGTGCTGGTAAGTGGCGGGCAAAAATGGGGAAGAGAGGAACTGATGGTTTTGAACGTGCTGAAACTCTAAAGAAGCACCTTTTACCAATCGAATCATGGATAAATGGTTCAACAATTAGCTGCTAAAAAACTGGCAGAAAACAGAATGAAAGAGACATAGTATCTATCTTAATAAAAATGTTGTACTCGTGAAACAGGTAAGTATATGCAACTAAACAACTTGGGTTGGACAGACCTTAAACTAACCAATATTGGATTGGGCACGTGGGCAATTAGACTCAATTGCTACCATTCGGACCGCATTGGATTTAGGAATCAACTGGCTCGACACCACAGCTCGAATTTATGGTTTAACCCACTCTGAAGAGGTTTTGGGAATTGCCATTAAGGAACTGCGGGAAGGCAAAGAGAATAAATAAGTTTTTTTGCTACTAAACAAAGCGAAGGAGATAATATGAAAACTGGAGTTTTTTTGCTGGTGTGTATCATAGTTTCAGGTGCTCTCATTTTTGTTAGTTTGTTATCTGCCTATAATAACGGAACGGGTGATATGGATATGCCTACACCAAGTGGGGGGTGCAGCAACGGTTTTGGATGCCATTTCGCTTTTGACCCCAATGTTAAACTTATCCTTACCTCAGAGGCTGATGATGGTCAGTGGAACACTGTGGAAGAAGCAGGAGTGATTATCTGCACATTAAACATAGATTCAACGAACAGTGATGCTGATATTGCAGGTGCAATGTTGCTCAGTAGCCTGGGAGATAATATAAAAGATGATGGTTGGACAATTCTCAATGACCCAAATTCTAATCCTACACCGTACAACTATAACGAGAGGTTCTGTCCATCGGGGGATTATGTCTTTTCCTGGAGTGTTACCGCACCTGCTGCACCTGGTAATTATCAGGTAAAGGCTCGTTTGTTACACGACAACAGTGGTGCTGCATATGATACAAGTTTTGTCCTATCTTTTAACTTTTCAACGGGTGTTCTTGAAAATGAGGCTCTATTTAAACCAAATACTTATAACCTGTTTTCCAATTACCCAAACCCTTTTTATGAAAGCACAAATATTCAGTATACAATCCCAAAGGAAGGAAAAGTTGTTTTAACGATTTACGATATTTCTGGAAGAGTTGTTCATATTCTTGTGAATATGGAGCAGAAGATGGGTTTTCACCAAGCACATTGGGATGGTCGCAATACCTCTGGAGTAAGGGTCACCACAGGTATCTACTTCTATCGATTAAGTACTGGAAAGTTCGTTGCTACCAGGAAGTTAATTTTTGTAGAACAACCGAACGCCTGCCCCCCATAAACATAAAATAAAAATGAAGATATATCGAATACTATATATCAGAGAATTAGTAATGTGGCTTCTCTTTTCCTCTACGGTTTTTGCACAGAACATGGGTCAAGTCAATGGATTTGTCAAAGATGCTTCTAATGGGGAAGGGCTCTCCTATGCAAATATTATTATTAAAGGAACCCAGTTGGGCGCATCCTCTAAAAAGAACGGCTACTACTTTATTGAGAATATCACCCCTGGAAAGTATGTACTTACTGCATCCTATATGGGCTATAAGGAGTCAAGTAAAGAAATAATGGTTGAGCAAGGCAGGACTATACGATGCAATTTTGAACTTGAGCCATCGCCGATAGAATTAAAAGGATTATCAGTAAGCGCAGAACGAACAAGGTTCGAGCGGGACATAACTATAAGCACCTTTACAATGAAAAAAACAGATTTAGAAAAAGCATCGATTGTTGGAGAGGCAGACATATTTCGTTCATTACAGCTTCTGCCTGGTGTTATCGGGACAAGTGACTTTTCCAGCCAGCTCTATGTGAGAGGTGGAAGTCCGGATCAGAATCTGATTCTTCTTGATGGCATAACTGTATATAACCCCACGCACCTCGGGGGTCTCTTTACCACTTTTAACGCAGATGCGATTAGTGATGTAGAGCTTATGGCAGGCGGATTTCCTGCAAAATACGGAGGTAGAATGTCTTCTATCCTGAATATAACCTCTAAAGATGGCAACAGCAAAAAATTCTCAATGAGTTCAAGTATCAGTATTTTATCTGCGAAGACACTTCTTGAAGGACCTTTACCAAAAGGTTCCTGGATGGGAAGTATCAGGAGGAGTTACTTCGATATACTCTTTAAAAACACACGTTTCGACTTCCCTTACTATTTCTATGATGGGATGGGAAAAGTAAATTTTGATTTAACTGCGAATTCCAATGTCTCTGTGGCTGGGGTTCTTGGAGAAGATGTCCTCAACTTCCTAATCGAAGAAGATGACGAAGAACTTGGAAAATTGGATATGCGATGGGGAAATCGTGGACTCTCCGGAAAATGGCGTCAGATCCTAAATCCCAGACTATATGGAGAAGTTCTTTTTGCCTGGAGTAACTTCCGTACCAGTATGAATCTTGAATTTCAGGAATCCGGTTTTCGCTTCAGTAACGAAATTGTCGATTACACTGCCAAAGGAGATTTTACTTACATTCTGGCACCCAACCATACGTTGGATTTTGGGTTTGATGCAAAAAACATCACCTTTGATTTTAACGTTGAAATAGACACAATAAAATATTTAGATGATATAGATACAGCAAAAGTTCTGGCACTCTACCTTCAGGATAAATGGGAAATTAACCCTTTGTTTATTCTTCAAGCAGGTATAAGACCTACTTACTTCAGTCCTGGTTCTCGCTTGAGATTGGAACCAAGGCTTGGGCTAAAATATCGAGTAGCCTCCAATACCACACTCAATGCGTCTTTTGGTCTTTATAGCCAATCCTTAACCACAGTCAATAGTGGTGAAGAATTGTTCTCCATCTTTGATATCTGGTTACCGATAGGAGAAGAATATGCTCCAGGTCTTTCTACTCACTACATTTTAGGTGTCGAACAATGGATTTCCGATGACTTCATATTCTCAACTGAGGGATACTATAAAAAGTTTGAACACCTGGTAGAGTTAAACCAGGAAGAATTCGGAGAGGATGATTTTTATAAAGGCTCAGGGTATGCAACAGGTCTTGACTTTTTATTAAAAAAGAGTAGAGGCAGGCTTTCTGGTTGGGCGAGTTACTCCCTTTCATTGACAAAGCGGACATTTAATAATGAGACTTATTGCCCAAGATACGACCGACGTCACAACCTGAGTCTTACGTTTGAATTAGCTCTTCCGTGGAGATTAAAACTCAATTTTACACAGTTAGTCGGAACTGGTTTTCCTTATCCAGGAGTAATAGGTAGATACCCCAAAACTGAGTATGATTTCTCAGGAGATAGCCTTATCACGGACTGGGAAGAAATTATGGCACCGAGAGATTATTATCGCTATCCCACCAATCATCGGGCAGACATAGGAATTAGCAAAGCATTTACATGGAAATCATTAAAAGGGGAGTTTTCTATAGAAATCATAAATTTGTATAATCATAAGAACGTTTTCTTCTATATCTGGGATCTTGAAGAAGACTCGCCCGTGAAAAGAGCAGTAACGATGTTTCCTCTCTTACCTACAATTGGTCTTAAGGTAAATTTTTAAGAAAATGAAAAACTCAGTTAAAGTTACAATTTTTTTGTGGCTTTCTGTTTATTTATTTGGCTTGTTCTTAGGGTGTAATAGAAAGTCTCCTTATCAGTTTGAGCCTCAATTAGTTGTTTTTTCGTTACTTATCGCTGATTATCCAACCCCATCAGTCAAACTTGAACGCTCGTTGGAAATTGATAAAAAATTACCGGAAGAAGGGCTTGGAGTGGTCGATGCTGAAGTGGTTGTGAGTATAGATGGAGATACTATTCAATACGCTCCTGTAGAGGATAAACCAGGATTTTTTGAGCCACTGGATTCACTGATGGTCAACCCATTGGAGACCTACTACCTGAATATCATTGTTCCCGGTGAAGGGGAGATTTATAGCATGACAGTTGTTCCTGATACTTTCAGGATTATTCAGCCTGCAGAAGGTGATACGCTGTACAAGAGTAGCCATCTTCCTTTTATTATCTGGAGAAGGAGCTGGAATGCAGCCAGTTATTATATAGATATTTCAAGCCGTACTGATACCACTCATGTTAGTGGCACTACTATAAGCGCTCAAGATACCATTTTTCCAATCTTCCCGTTCTTCTTTGGTGACCCAGGAGATTATGTCATAAAGGTAGCAGCCATTGATATAAATTACTACGATTATCTGAAAGGTGAAGAGGGGCATCCGGGAACTGCAGGAAAGGAAGAAACTTCACATGTTTATGGAGGACTGGGAGTATTTGGCTCCTGCGTTGTCGAATCAGTTCAAGTCTTTGTAAAATGAGAATTTCTTTTTGTAATCTTAGCAAAAAGCTTTTTGAGAAAAGATATTAAGTTTTTTAATTCATCTAAAGAAAACTTGAGAAAAATTTTAACATCTGATCCCGATAACCGATTCAACTTCTTCCGTGTCTGAGGATTGCTCATAAGGCAAAGTAGAAACAGTGCCAAACCAACCCAATAAAAAATATCAGCAAAATTAGTAATTCCTAATTTCCAGAAGACGATAAAATCTCGAGCATAACCTAAATGAATATTATCGACAAGATTACTGAATAGACCTCCAAAACAAAAAATAAAAGCCCATGTAAACATTCTCCGCTGAGGAAAATGTAACATCAAAAAACGGTAGACAAGTAATATGCACAAAAGTACGACAGATACAACAATACTACTAATTATCTTGCCAGGATCATCGAAAACAATAAGCTTAAAGAAGTAAAATTTCTGGTGTGTAATGTATTTTACTCCAAAACCACCGAATTTATAAGATATTCCCTGTGTAAGGATTTTGGAAGCAAAATGTTTAGAAACCTGATCGACACCAAATAATAAAATTATCATTAAGAGAATAAAATACCACCTTGGCTTTCCATCGTCGAAAAATTTCATTGTTTAGTTTTTGAGATTGCTTCGGCAGAAAATATGAGAGTGTACTCGCAATGACATCCTCTCACAGGCTACACCTGTGTAATAGCATATTACCTCAAAAGTTTTGTATTACACGGGGTAAAATCTGCGGCTACCTATTCTGGTTTATCTTATTTGTTTTACCTACATCGTACATCCTACATCTTCAAATTTTTCTTTCCCGTTGCGAAGCAACCTGACCGTTCACCAAAGGTGAACTAATACCGTTCCACAGGAACCAATTTCTCTTTCTCTTCGTTTCACCGTTTCTCCCTTTCCCCCACTCTCCCATTCTCAATCTATTCTTTACTTCCTCTTGTGCTGATGCCGAGTTCTCTCATCTTCCTGTGCAAATTTGGTCTCTCTATCCCGAGCTCCTTAGCAGTCTTTGAGATGTTCCAAGTGTTCTCCTTCAATTTCTCTTCTATGTAAAGTTTTTCAAAATTCCTTTTTGCATCTTTATACGGCTGTTGGAGAAGGGAAACTTCCTTTCCACTTCCAGCCTCTGTCAAAAGTGATTTCACATCCTCGGCCCCAATCAAATCTCCCTCTTTCAATATTAGAAGCCTCTCAACAATATTTTTCAATTCTCTGATGTTCCCGGGGAAACTATATTTCAAAAGCACATCCACTGCCTCTTTTGAAAAATCCTTATGTCCAATTGCAGATTGGGAAATCAC
>SOKM01000059.1 GCA_004375785.1 Candidatus Cloacimonadota bacterium
TTTGCCTCTCAATATAGAACCAAAAGTAACATCATAATAGAACGTCTCCCCCACTTTTAAATCCGCTTTTTGATTTTGAGCAAAGAGAGAAGTTGATAAGAGAAATAAAAGAAGAAGTTTCATAATATAAATTGCCTTATTGGTCTAATTAGTCTTATCCAGCGAGTTTTGAATGTGAGAATAGTTGACCTCACTTTTAATCGTATTCATTTGATTCACAGGCTGAAGCCTGCGGCTACCAGCTGTTTTCTTTCTTCTTATTGCTTAACATTGGTGTTTTATGATTTTTTGTCATTTTGATTTAAGAGTTCATCCTTATTGTTCAAATACCTCCATATCTTTAACGCTGTTTTATTGCCAAATCCTTTTACCTTTTCAATATCTTCTACCGTTGCTTTTCGCAATCTTGCTACAGAGCCAAAATGTTTTAAGAGTTCTCTCTTCTTTATCTCACCTATTCCTTTGAGTCCATCCAGGAGTGAAGAACTCAACTCTTTTTTATGCAGTTTTCTGTAATACTGGATTGCAAAGCGATGCGACTCATCCCTTATTCTCTTAAGAAGTTTTAGAGGAATTGAGTCTAAGGGTAGGGAGACTATTTTCTTTCCAATAAGATGTATGTTTTCAAACTTTTTTGCAAGGCTTATTACAGGTATCTCAAAGCCTTTATCTTTTATGACAGAAAATGCAGCATTCAGTTGCCCCTCTCCCCCATCCACTATTAACAGGTCAGGTCTTTCTTGATTTAACTTCATAATTCGGTTTAACCTGCGTGTTATAACTTCTTTTATCATAGCAACATCGTTAATTCCCTTGACTCCTCTTATACGATAATGAAGGTATCCACTTTTTTTAGGTTTTCCATTCACAAAGAGGACTGAACTTCCAACTGCATATTCCCCCATTATGTTTGAAACATCAAACGCTTCCATTTTGATTGGCAGTGATTTAAGTTTAAGTGATTTCATAAGTTCCATTACTTCTTTTGAAGTTTTTGTCCAGGTCTTTTTAGTCAAAAAATCATTTAGAAAAAGTGCTGCATTCTTATTTGCCATTCTGAGAAGTGCTAACTTTCCTTTTTTAATTTTTTTGATTATCTTAATCTTTCTTTTTGATTTCGTGTTGAGCCATTTCTCAAGAATCTCCCTGTTACGGGGAATTAAACAAACAATGATTTCCCTGGGGAAGAAATTTCTCTCCCTGTAATATCCTGTGATAAAAGTTTCCATTGTCTCTTTACTGCCGGTCATTCCTTGAAGGAAGTAGTGATGCTGATATATAAGTTTACCATCTCGGACTTCATCAACAACTGCACAGAAGTTTCCATTTTCACTGGATAGTCCAATAATATCAATATCAATCTTATACGGAAGAACAACCTTTTGCCTGTTCTGAACCTTTCTCAGGGCAAAGAGTCTATCCCTTATATCCTTCGCTTTTTCAAACTCCAGATTAACGCTAAGTTGATTCATTAAATCTTCGAGTTCTTTCTCAAGAAGGGTCTGTCTTCCATCAAGAAATTTGGTAAGATTATCAACTGCTTTTCTGTATTCATCAACAGAAACAAGAGAGATGCAGGGGGCAGAACATAATCCGATATGATAATCGAGGCATGCTTTCACAGGAAGTCTCTTTCCACAACTTCTTATAGGAAAAATCTTCCTTCCTGTTTTTATCGTTTTCTTTACCGCCTTGACATCTGTATAAGGACCAAGATAGAGCGAACCATTTTTCTTAATAATTCTTGTAGGAAAAACTCTTGGAAACTTTTCGTTCAATGTTACCTTAATAAAAGGATATTTCTTATCATCCCTGAATTTAACGTTGTATTCTGGTTTGTGGAGTTTTATAAGATTTGCTTCTAAGATTAACGCATCAATCTCCGTTTCGGTAGCGATATAATCTATGTTTTTGGTTTTCCCCACCATTCTTTCTATCCTTGGTCTCAGGGAAGAATCCTTCGTGAAATAAGTAGATACCCTCTTTTTCAGGTTTGAAGCTTTACCAATATAAATGATTTTCCCCATCCTGTCCTTCATCAAGTAGATACCAGGATTATTGGGAATGTTCGCAAATAAGATATTCTTCATTCAATCCTAAACGTATAAGGCATAATGTAGAGGATGTTTTCATTTTCGTATATTCTGTATCTCTCAAGGTCACCTATGATATCAAAAAGTTCTTCCGGGATATATGTTTTCAGGTTAGACACTCCACCAAAACCAGAACTGAATAGCCTAAAACCCTTGTATTTTGGATATATTTTTATGCCGACTTTTGTATCCTCTGATAAACCTGCTTTTCTTTTTGCAATCTTTATTGCCTCAGCAAGTCCGCCTATTTCATCAATGAGTCCTAGCTCCTTTGCCTGAACACCTGTCCATATTCTTCCTCTACCAATTGAATCAACTTTTGAAGTAGAAAGTCCTCGCCCCTCTGCAACCTTCTTGATAAAATCCTCATAGAATTCCCGTATGTCTTTTCTGAGTATTTCCCTTTCTTCTTCTGTGAATGGCCTTGTTGATGAAAACATTGACGCATGCTTTCCCTTTTCAATTGTCTCATATCTGAGGCCTATCTTTTCGTAAAGTTTTTTAAAATTAAACTTTCCTCCAATTACTCCAATGGAGCCAGTAATGGTGCCTTCGTCTGCAAGGATTACATCAGCTGGGCAGGCTATGTAGTAACCGCCCGAACCAGCAACATCTGACATAGAAACAATGAAAGGCTTTCTGTTCTTTCCTTCTGTAGTTTTCTTAACTTCTCTCCATATAACATCGGATGCAAGCCCTGAACCACCACCGCTGTCTATCCTGAATATTATTGCTTTTATATTTTTATCCTTTCGTGCAGACCTTATTGCCTTTACTATGGTCTCAGACCCCATCATGTTACCGGGGAAAAGGCCACCCGTGGAACTCTTTCCAGAAACGATGTTTCCCGTTGCATAGATTATTGCTATCTTATCTCTCGGTTCGGGTTGCCAGTCATAGACATAGTCCTTCAACAAGGTGTATTTTCTAAGCGAAATAACCTTTGTTTTTCCTCTTTTTAGCCTCTCCGCTACTTCATCCTCATATAATAGTTTATCTACAAGAGCGGCATCCTTTGCTTGCTTTGCTGTATATGGGCCCTTGTCAATCAAATCCTTCAGGTGAGTGATATTCATATTTCTTGATTTTGCAATCGTTGAAGTAAACTGATGGAAAAGATCATCGAGAACTGCATTGTGCGCTTCCCTGAAACCAGAACTCATACTGTCCTCAGTAAAGATTTCAGAAGCAGATTTGTATTTACCAATACGCTCTGCCTCAACTTCAATCCCAATTTTATCAAGGGTTCCTTTCAAGAAGGGTATCTCGGAATACAAACCTGTCAGATTGAGAAAACCCGAAGGATTCATGAACAGTGAGTCTGCGACCGTTGCGAGACAGTAACTGCTATTCCCAAATGATTGCGCATAGCAGTATATCTTCTTATCCTTGCTTTTAAAATCTGATAAAGCTTTCCGTATTTCCTGTTTCTTGGCAAATCCACCACCAGGTCCATCTATTACAAGATAAATACCTTTTGCGTCAGGGTCATCTCCAATCTTTTCAATAATATCAAGAATCTCTTTGAGCGATGGATACTTTTTGCTGAAGATACCTATTTTCCTTCGTTCTTCTATAATTGGACCTTTTAATTTCATCTCAACCCAGTATTTCTTCTTGCTTTTTAAGACAGTTCTGTAGCGGTCAACACTGAAATGTGTTACTGCATAACCCTCTTTGAATTCACTATCTTCATCGAAATTACCGTAACTTTCTATCCCAAAATTTCTGAAGTTAATTCCCACTCCCACTCCAAAATCATCTTCAGAGTAATGACCTTTCAGGATTATGCCTTTAACAGGCTCAAATTCTGCTGCAGCGGTCAGATTTAACTCATCGCCATAATCCAATGCCTTGATCTTATTGAGACTTCCGTCAAGTGAAATGGTGAACCTGTTCCCGAAAGGTCTTACGCCTAAACCGATAATGTATTCAGGATTGAACCCATCAGGAGAATTTATGTTCATTCCTGTTAAACCAATTGATAAAAAATTAGCTGGTCTGTAAAGAAAACCTATGTCCCACTGCCCGCTTCTTTTCCCATTTGTGAACCAGCTATAGCCAGAACCAAAGTAGAAATTTTTTCCAACCGGGGTTCCGTAAGAAATGGTGTATGAACTGAAATTCTTTTTTTCGCCGTACAAATGGCTGTTGAATCCAATACGTCCTGCCCTTAGGAAGATAGATGTTTCATCTATAAATCCCAATGTATCGAAAGGACTGATTATATACCCCTCGAATGTTCTCTTAAACCCAAGCCCAGCCGGATTTATAATTGTGGACAAAGCATTATCACTGACTGCAACAGACTCAAAAGCGTATAGCAGTGTACTTATGGAACATACAAATAGAAATACAAAAATAGCTTTTTTCATTTTACCTCCTTTTTCTTCTTTTTGGATTAATGTGTCCAATAAAACTCTATAGTCTTCTACCAACGTAAGAGTGCAGCTATCCCGCCTGATGCGTCGAGTTCTTTACTTGTTTTTATAAACTTTACCTCACCATTAAGTTCCCATGTTTTTTCAATAATCTCATCTATGATATCAGGAACTTCGACAATCTTTTTACTGCAGAGAGAGCATTTTTCAATTCTTGTTGTGTAAGGTGTTTCACAACTGTTACATTTATAACCAGGTAGAATAAGGTCCTCCTTGACTATCAAAGTGTGTATTCGTGCCTGATGCAGCATTTTTACGGTTTCTCCAAGTCCGCTAACAGCAAGATGTTTCTTACCAAGTCTGTCAAATAATGTCTTAAGGTATTTCTTTGATTGTTTCTTTTCAAAGTTATTAATTATTTCATGGACAGAAGAAAAAATTTCAGATGTTGAATCATCTATGCTACCCTCAACATCTCCAACAATAATTTTCTGTAGTGAGCTGTGTAGAATATTTTTAAAATTAAACACTGCTTTTCGCGAACCTCCGAGGATAAGGTGATCAAATTTCTCTTTTTTATAGAGTCCATACAGAACATCACTTATATTATTCAAGTGTTTTATTGTTTGGTTTTTGATATGCCGCTGAAATCTTGCCTGTGACCACCCTCCTTTTTTATGCCTGCCCTGAATTTCCTCAGAAAATTCTTCTCTCTCGTTCACTATACCAGTATAACTGCTGAAAAATCGTGCCTTTTTTCTGTCTACAAAAACAATAAAATATCTTTCATTTTCATCAAAAAATTTTACAAGGGGTCTGGTGTAAGGGTCTGCATCTATAATAAAACGTCCCTTTAATCTGGTCGGAAGTGGATAAACCTGCCACAGATTCAATCCTGTTGAAGAGAATATTGCAAGCCCTTTAGCTTTCTCATCAAATTCATAATCAATAAAACGAAATATTTTTTCTGCATCTTTTTCAATAAACTCCTTCTGTTCATCGTTGAATCTTGAAAGATTGGCGGTTCCCTTTTTAATCAGTCCCTTTGCAAGGGTTTTGTATTTCTTTTGAATAAGGAAAACCGGGGGTATTCCTAAATAGAAACTGATAATTGGATATTTATCTGAAGAAATTGTCATTAATTTTTCAACCTGTTTTATGGTTATCATTCAACCTCCTTCTTTTCTCTGTTTACATAGTTTATTTGGGAAAGCATAGAGCAGGTTTTTCTTTCCATTCTACTCAACATTATAATCAAGATTTTTCAAAAGTCAAGAAAATTTTGCCACGAAGACACGAAGACACCAAGATTTATTTTTAATGTTTTAGAGAAGAGGACATATGAAAAATTTTTTAAAAAAAGATTTGAATTTTGTTAAAAATTATGTTATAAGGAGTTAAATAGAAAAAGGAGGAAAAATGTATCAGAAGAATGAAGAAAAGGTAGGGAAATACAGGGCAAAACTCTCTTCACTTGAGAGTGAAATCTCAAGTTTGAAAAGAAAATACCTATTCGAGGATATTTTCAACAATGTAAGGGATATTGAAAGGAAACTTTCAGGCGTTGAAAGGGGTATGCGAACTTTGAGACAGAAAGGTTTTATCTACGGCAAAGATTGGGAAAATTCCGTTTCGAATTATAAGGGCGAGCTTCCAAATATAAAATCAAGTATCCAGATGGAATCAAACAACATTTCAAATGCACATTCGTTTACACTTAACCAGATAACCTCTGAAATTTCCTCAATCCGCAGTAGTTTTGTGAGCAGTCCCGGAAATTATTACAGCCATATTGACTCACTTGAGTCAAGAATGTCACCCATAAAATCGCTCGTAAACAATGCAGAAAACAAACTGAAAGCTATAATTCAACCAATGGTTGAAAAAATAGACAGGCTTAACGCGAAAATTGGCAGGATTGACAAAGGATTTGAGAATATTGAAAAGGCATCGTTCAAGTTACTGGCAGGAGAAAACCTCGTAGATGTTTGGGACGCGCAGTACCTAAAAGAAGGGAAAAAGGGACCGAAGGGCTTTATTTACCTTACTGACAAAAGATTCAGGTTTGAACAGAATGAAGATGTTGTTGTATCGAGAAGATTCTTGGTGATTACAAAGAAAGAACGCAGACAGAAACTGATGATTGACGAACCCATCGGACTGATTTCTTCTTCGAAAGATAGTGAAAAAGGATTTTTCCTTGCACGGAAGGAAATGCTTGAATTGGGATTTGGACAGGGCGCAAAGATAAGAAAGGCTACCTTCAGAACACATATGGATTCAAAGGAAGTGGATGATATTCTTGATTCGGTAATATCCGGGGGAATATCGGCAACTATGGTAAGTGATGCTAAAGAAAAAGCAAAGGAGAGAGAAGGGAAACCACTTCCCAAAATAGATAAGTGTCCCGCCTGCGGTGCAAGTTTCAACAAGCCAATCGTCAAAGGGATGACACATATAAAGTGTGATTTCTGCGGGAAGCTGATTAACTTCTAATGACAAGAAAAATTTTGCCACTAAGTCACAAAGACACAAAGGTTTTAAAGCCATATCAAGGAAATGTGATACAGAAAAACACAAATTTCAACCATTATTTGAGAAATTTTTCTATAAAATCCTTGTTAGACATGTGTATTGCTTCTCTTACTCCTTCAATTCCTTTGACTTTATTAATCTCAGTGAAAATACTATATCCCAATCTGTGTGCCAATTTTGATTCTCCAAACCCTCGTCTCATAAAATCTTCTGTTTCTTTTAGTTCTCCACTTATTAAACTATTTGATAGGTGTTTATATTCTTGAAATAGATTCATACGATTTGTTTTATTCGTTGAAATGTTATAGTCTTCCTGTATAGGTGAACCTGTTTTAGGCAGGTTATTTTTAACTCTATATTCCTCTGCTGAAAAAACACCTGCACCTTCGTATTGAATTGCATTATCGAGCAGGTTTTTCATATACTCTGATGTGTCTATTTTAAAGAAGTCTAAAATTGGTCCATGAATAGTCTCATAATAAGTATGAGTTGTCTCATGTATTATTACGGAAATGAGTTCTCTATAATCTTTTAAGCATATTTCTGAGTTTAAATTCACACATACAATATTATTTATACCAATCCCAATATCATAACCCACCACTGGAAAAACCATCGTAATTTCATTATTGATATTGTTAAATAATTTTCCAGTATACTCTCTTACTTCTTCTACCCATTTTTTTTCGTGTGTTCTAAGCATTTTATATAATGCTTTTATTCTATCAACATTTTTAAGTAAATTTCTAAGTCCATAAGCCTGATCGCTTATACCTTTAACTGCATCATCTATAGATTTTAAGTTGAAATCATTTCCTGTAAGTAGGGCATGAGATAATATTGTTTGAAATCCAACATTACTTTCTAACTCTCTAATATCAGCGTTCCCATCTATTATTTTAAAAAAAGTATCTACATATGAATAGTCTACCTTCATTTAATCACTACATGATTTTAAATAATTTACTTGTATCATTAGATTTAGGTGAGATATTGCGTATAACGGTTTCGGTACATATGAAGTCCCGCCCTGGCGGCATTTTTCATCTTACATATGCACCGTGTTATATGAAGTTCGGCAACATTCCTGATATTCATCAAATACCGCGAAGAATTCTATAACCATCCGATGTTCTTTCGTATTTATAGCCATCTTTCTTTAATCTTTCGATATTAGTCCTTCTCCACCTCTCCATATCGGTTTTGGTAACTATTTTACTCATCTCTTTGGTCAATTCTTCTCTAATCTTATGGAGTTCATCAAAGACGACTGATTTCCACGATGGTTTACTCATATGCCATCACCTCAGTTTTATTACCTTCACCGGCTTATAACCTTCGGCTTTGAGAAAATAGATGCCGGGCGAAAAATCAGTGGTCAGTGAATAGTGGTCAGTGGTTAGTGGAAAAGATTCAACTAACCTCCCACTCAAGTCATAAATGTATAATACGATGTTTGTCTTATCACTGGGCACTGAACACTGAACACTGATCACTGCTGTAAAGGGATTTGGATATACCTTGATGTCTGTTGCCTCTTGCCTGATGCCTGTCTCACTCTCCTTAATGCCGACCCCAGACGGGACTTTGTAAATCTGGATGCAGCCTGTCGCATCCCACTTGTGATACACAATCCAGTTTCCGTCAGGTGACCACTGGGGAAAGTAATGCTCATAACTATCGCTGGTCAGGGCTATCTCTGCTCCCCCTGATGATGAAATCTTGTAAATCTGGCGGTAGCCTGTCTCATCAAACTTGTAATACACAATCTCGCTCCCATCAGGTGACCACTGGGGTTCCCGATGGTTATAACTATCGCTGGTCAGGGTTGTCTCTGTTCCACCTCCTGCAGGAACCTTGTAAATCTGGGCGTAGCTTGTCGCATCCCACTTCTGATACACAATCTCGCTCCCGTCAGGTGACCACTGGGGAATCCAATGGTCATAACTATCACTGGTCAGGGGTATCTCCTGTGCCCAGAGGGGAAGAAAAAGTCCCAGTATCAATACGGTTGATGCTCTCCATAGCAAGATCACTCTTCTCATAAGAGCACCTCCTTTTTATAGTACACCTTTTCCTTTCGTTTCATTAAATGACCAAATTTTTTGCCCAATAAGTTAAGTTGTTCTTTTTCTGAAAGATGAGATAATGTCTCTTCCGCTTCTTTCTGAAGCCTACGTTTCATCTCTACAGCGTCAAATTTCTTAGCTTTCATAAAGCACCTCCTTTGGGCTCCTAATATCAAGTATTGGGTAGCCTAAATTTTAACATTTCTTACCCCCATCCTTCTTCTTATGTTCACTCAATCTTCTTCTTATATTTTTTATTTAATTTGTAAAGACATGAATCATAAATTTTTATTTCAATAACAAATCCTTCATGACTCATAACTTCATAACCCAAAGTATCCCAATGAATTTTCTTTTTCCCATATTTTAACTTAGGTAATCTTTGAGAATGGTCGTAATCATCTGTTTTATCATTATTGTAATAAATTTCAGAAATTAATTGGAATACAGGTTTATTCTCCAATACTTCTTCAACTGTTGCATAAATTTGCCGTTCATCGAGTTCTTTTTGAATTTTTTCATATAAAATTTCTTTCATATCAATAATCTTCAATTTATTACTCCTTTAAATAATTTATTATTTAACGTCGCCTTTCGCTAATACCTTAAAATTTATGTTATAAACTATCATTTTCCCCACTTCAATCTTTCCCGAATCTTCTCTGGATATGTTTATTAGAGCTTTTCTCATATTATTTAAATACTACAGAACAGATGAGATGTCAAACAAAAACTTTGGGAATTTGAAGATCTGAAGATGGGTATACTTAGACAAAGGGAAAGGTATTTAGTTAAACAATTGTTTAATTATTTAACTGCTTAATCTTCATACGCCGTTTCTTTGAAACAATTTACTAACTCCACTTTAAATTAAGTTTCCGCTGTTTTTGTGCACAATCAAATAAATATAAATTTATCAGATTTTGATATGGGATCCCTGTCTTAATCGACATTTCTTTGAAATATTTGATTGTTTCTTCTTCAAGACAAATTGTTATTTGTTTCTTTAACATTTTCACATATGGATTCTTTTTAGCTTTTGAAAAATCATATTCTTTCTTCATAATAACACCTCCACATATTGTTTTTGTTCATTTTTATTTGCTTTCCTTGCTGATATAATTCGTATGATGTTATTATCTTCTCGATAACAATGGCACACAACAAGGATATGTAATTTACTACTCATACCTAAAATGATAAACCTATCTTCTTCTTCCGAATGTTCGGGATCAGGTATTAGTAAAGCATTTTCATCGTAAAAGACAGTTTTAGCTTCTTCAAAAGAAACACCATGTTTTTTCTTATTAATTAGGTTTTTCTTTGAGTCCCAAGTAAAACTAATTTTCATGATTATATTATAATTAATTATAATTATAAGTCAAGAGATTTTTTACTTTATTTTACTTTCTGAAAACCTTTTTTAATTCTTTTCAACAAAATTTCGCCTAACAGGGTGGCGGATAAGCGAAGTGTCCCGAAGGGGCATTTGCCTGCCTGTGCGTGCCCGCACGCAGACAGGGGTTTCAGCCGTTCTTCCGCGAGATAGCCGAAGTTGCCCGTAACACCTCATTAAACCTAAATGTCTTTCAGAAACATATGCAGTATCTTATCTCGCTCCAGTTGGTAGCGTTCGGGAGCTTTCATTTCGGCCTGAATAGATTCAATTATTTGAGATTGTCCATCAGGAGCTTCATTTAGAAAAAGGAGGATATGTCCGACAGCATAGTATAGATCATGAGCACACATCATCAGAGGTAAAGCTTCTATTTCATCCTTGCTCAGGCAAGCATGTTCCTGAAATTTCCTATATAAGAGGGCTTTCTCTGATGGATTTCGCTTGTTATAATACCAATTAGCAGCTCTGGCAAAGTCTGTAATTCTCGGCTCAAAGGAGTAACAATCCAGATCAAACACCGCAGTTTCTTCATTAGATATGAAAACATTGCTGGGATGGAAATCCCCGTGTGTAATTATGTGCGGCAAAGCATAAACACCTTGCTCTTTTAGAATCTTCGCAAATTTCTGGATGCAGGAATATACTTCAGGGAGAAGTTCCAAGAATCTCTTCTGATAAGGGCTATCTGAGACTTTAAATTCAGCTTCTTGGATTACTTTATGTTCCTCTGCGAAGTGCGACACTTGATCCAAAGACACTACCCATGCCCAACTCTTCCGTTGACGAAACTTTTGAGCGTTACAAACGATGGCATCCCAATGAGAGTGTGAGCGAAGTTTTTCGCAACAATTAACCCAAAACCCCTGAGTCGAAGATAAGACAGCAAGGTCTTCCATACGATCGCTCTTTCCAGTCCGCCAATCGCACCACGGGAATAAAGCCCACAGCTGGCTTCTCACTTCGACGAAGGGTTTTCCTTCCTTTGTAAGAATGGGAACGGACGTTTTCAGACCGACATCCTGCATCAGCGTTGCAAATAAAAGCTGTGCATGCAGGTCCTCAGCATCCATATAGGGATTGAATTTGCGTAGACAATATAATTTGTCACTAACTCTCAGCTGAAACGCTTTATGAGTGGCTTCAATTTCATGAACGATTTCAGCCTTTCCATCCAGATCGTATTTCTCAATGGCTTTCTGTGCTTCCTGATTAACTATCATAACATTTCCTTCTTCACCAAGTGCGATTTTCGGCTAACGTCCTCGGTGCATATGAAGTGCGAAGCATTTTTCATTTCACATATGCACCGTGTTATCTGAAGTTTTGACCATCTCTTTTATGCAGAATGACTGAATAATCCTTCGAAATATAAAAAGAACCCTAGTTTTTGGGGTATTCTTTCAGAAGCATGATTGTAATGGTCATAATAATACCAAGGAATTCGATTGTGCTCTATTATATGTTTAACTACTCCCCGACAAACTTCTGTAGCATATCCTCTACCCCGGTATTTTGATAAGGTGTCAACACCAAATTCCCATGCAAAGTCCTTGTGATTTGCCTGAATTTGTGCAACCGAAACTAATTGACCATTCAAAAAGTAACCAAATGCATCGGAGATTTCAAAGTATTTATCAAATTTTGCTTGACAAAAAGGGCCTGGCCAGGATAGCCATTGCTCCCATCTTCTTAGGTCATTTTCCTGGGTTACAGATACACACTTGTTTAAGCGTTGGCTATTCCAATTTGATGGATCACAATACCAATGATAATAATGTGACCAACCCCTTATATTTAAAGACTGCGCCAATTTTACTAACGTTGAATAGGCCATAGCCTTGGGCCGCTCAATTTCGTCAGCAGTACCAAGTTTTAAATACCATTCATTAAGTAAAATGTCACCCTCCTTGGCGATATCAGAGAATGATAGTCCTATGCATAAAGCATTCGCTGTTTCAATTAGGTTCGATGGCACAGAAAGTACCCAACCAGTGCCAAATGTAATCATGCAAATAGAGTTGAATTTTAAGGGGTAAGGTCTATTTATATCGCCAGTCGATTTAGGGGATGCAACTACATGCTGATCACCATCTTTTAGTTGTATGGCAGAACATCCAAGGCTAAGAGCCCAATTTTCATCTAAGAATCTAATGACATGATTTAACATGAATTTTCCCTTTCCAATTAAGGGTCAAAATTTCAGATAACGGGGTGGCGGATGAACGAAGTGTCCCGAAGGGGCATTTGGGGTTCATCAGCGTGATAGCCGAAGTGACGCTTCGCTTCAGAAGATGACGATAACATATCCTTTCTTCGTTTACTCACCTGGCTGAAGTACCGCTCATCCGCCGCGCCTATAGACAAAATGTGAATGCCATCCCTACGGTTATCACTTTTATATTCCTTACTAAGCTTATACTTTCCATTATACCTTTCTAATTCCTTCAAACCTGGCATTCAAGTGAAGCGACATTTTGGCTATCGTCCCGCACATGATCCGACGTTTCCGACCGAAGGGAGGAAATGTTGGATATGCGCTGTTGTAAGATGTGCTGCCCGTTCTGCTACTTTATTTCATTTTTCGGCGGAGGCTTTCCTTCTTTTCTATTGGTTGAATATTGATTTGGGTAAACAACCTACTATAGAAATCTCCTGTGGAAACTGAGGGCTATCTCGGAATCCGGCAATGTACCCTTCAAGGCCATAAATAGCACAGTTTCTTATTCCGCAAGCTGTTGCAACAATGCTATTGGCTTCCTCTATAGTACAATTTGCCTTCTTGCTCACGATTTCGCGCATGCTCTTGTATGCCATTTTAACTAAATCCACATAGGATATCTTTGGCTGACGTACCATTGTTGCCGTATAGGTACATACAACCATCAGTTCATCAGCAGTTTCTATTAAAGGCCAGTCAACGTGCCATTCAGTGCATCTCTGAACTTTCAATTGGACACTTCCGCGCACTTCTATTCCGGCAAAGGCAAGTTCACCTTCACTTATGTACCCGTGAATATCATCTGCACATACTCCCGCACCATCTACATTAACTTTCATGTGAATAATCGAGCCTTCTTGGAGAAAGGAACAATCTTGATGGCAATGTTTGCCTCTTGTGTCTCTAACAACTCTGCGCCAACCTCGTGGATCTTTGTCAAACGGTGTGTGTCCATGAATCTGATGCTTACACAGCTCCTCAATTTCTTCAGTAAACTCTGGAAGGACAGCAATATTGCCGACCGAAGGTTGTGCTTTCAATCTAAAACGAGACGGCCAATAGAAAGAACCATCTTTATACTCCAATGGAATTCTATCTCCACACCCAAGATAGAATGGCCCCCCATTTGGAGCGTAAAATGGTGGTTCCATTATGATCTTTTCGATATAAATGGAAATTGCGTCACCTTTGGATATGTCTCTAATCTCGATAGGACCTGTCGGTCCAACCTCTGCAGTTTCAATAATAAAGGACTCTTCAATATCAACAAAGCCAAGGAATTCGGGCCAGATGCTTCCTTTACAATGGGTCTCTAAGGTATCGCGCTTAAATATCTGCATGACATCTCTCCTTTACGTTGCACTAATCACTGGGTAGTAGGCCTTCGGTTGCGTTTTCTATGTAGCGCCTGTAGGAATCGAAACCGAAGATCAAGTATTCTAATTCCATAGAAGGAAGTTTGAATGGATCGGTTTTCTGGGTGATGTAGCGGGTTGAGAAGGGCGGGCCACCATCTATTTCGTCGTCACCGTCCGCTCCTACAAGCTCTGCGTAGCGGATTATGCCTTTATCTGTTTTGTAATGCGCTCCAATAATCCATAGACGTGCGAAGCGGTAACGTTTTCGCACTTCATTCTCTGCAATTTGACTCCATGTTGTACTTGTATATGCGAAATCTCGTGGTCGAATACCAAGGTGTGCATAGATCATCTCATCGCACTTTTCAAGCTGTTCGCAAATCATATCGCCAGAGGGATCCTTTTTAGCGAGATAGTCAAGATCGTAGTGGTTATGGGTATGTGAACCTATGTGCCAGCCCTTTTCAATAAGATGGCCAATATCATCCCACTTCATGTAATAGGGATTATTGACTTTTTCCATAGGAGAGGTGTTAACGAAAAGATTACCTTTGTATCCGAACTGTGACATAATTGGTTCGACTACTCGGCCTATGGACCAATCGGGATGGTCGAAGTCAAACATGATAGGCCGACCAGGCAGATCTAATTCTCCTGCACACCACCTCGCCAGATCATTATAGGAAATCGATTGGAAACCCATCTCTGAAGCGATGCGGAAGTACATCTCGAATCTTTCTGCGGTCAGTCTCTTGAGGTGTGCCCTTTCCTTTTTAGGGCGCGGTTGCCAGCTAATACCGTGGCACATCGTGATAGGAATTCTCATGTTATATGCCTTTTGTTTCTTGCCGCCGTCTCTAACAATTCAGAACGGGCAGCATTTCTTACAACTCGTTTATATCTGAACTAGGTTCGTATATACCTTACTATAGATGTTAAGATTTCTTGTGAGTTTTTTGATATAAAATGGGTTATAGGGAACCGTAACCGCAATTTTCCCAGACTGCCTTCTGGATATTTTAATTGAACTTTTTTCCATATCATTTAATACAATGAAATAGATAAAATGTCAATTAAAAAGTTAAAGAGATTGCGAAAGGATTACACACCCCGTCTGCTTTGCAGACACCCCTCTTTTTAGAGGGGAATACTCCTCATCCACTTCGTGAATACCCCTCTCAAGAGGGGATTTTATGAGATTGCTTTCCTTCGCAGGAGTTTATCCTGAGCCTGGTCGAAGGGACACTCGCAATGACACATCACGAGGAAAATGATGCAACCTTATAGAAGGCAACTTTTTTACCAGATAATTCCCCATATTATCAGTACAATCATAGCAAGACAGATGGGGAAGCGAAGGAAGAAACCTCCCATAAATCCAAGCGCTGCACCCAATCCTGCTTTCAGGCTCTCCTTAGGTCGTTTTTTCGTTATTAACTCCCCTAAGAATGCACCAACAAATGGTCCAATAAGCAGTCCCCAGATATTACCTATAAAAAAACCTATAAACAGACCTAAAATTGCACCTATGATACCGAATTTTGATGCCCCTAATTTCTTTGCTCCGATTATACTACCGAGGTAGTCGATTACTAAAGAGATTGTTGCGAGAATACAGAGGATAATGTAGATTGTGAGCCCAATTCTTTCAAACCCGAAACCGAACCCGTAAATAATTGAACCTAAAAGTATAAGAGGTGCAGCTGGCAAACCGGGAATAATTATCCCAATAAATCCACTGACTATCAAGAAAATGGTAACGATGCTAACAAATATTTTCATTGTCTAAATTTCTATCATTTTTTTATTTATTTGTCAATGTCTTTTCTTTATCAGTCCCATTTTAGTGTGGTTAAAATGGTAGAGGTATACCATTTTAGTGCGGTTATATTAGAACACAAGTGCACAAGTCACAAGCGCACAAAGGTAAAGAGCAGAGGGCATAGTGCATAGGGCAAAGTATAAAAAGATTTACGATAAATTTAGACAAAGTCACAAGATCATTCCAGTTCCCGTTTTACGTTTTACAAGTCTGATTATCGTTTAGGCTTGACTTTCCTTTATTGTTATGTTATTCATTCCTATATAAACATTCAGAGTGTAGAGTACAGATAAGGCATCTTGCCTTACTTTCCGGATTGTGAGGCTGGAAGCCTCACCTGTTACAACTTAGCTTGTTTTACTTGATACAGCAATTGAGATAGAAAAGATATAATGTCAATATTTTTTTATCTGAATAAAATCTATATTCCCTTTTATGTGCTGTTTTTGCTTGCAGCGCTTTTTCTATCCATCATTTCTTACCGAAGAATAAAGGATGAGCTGACAAGATTCTGGCTCACTACATTCATTATTCTCAGGACCCTACTCTTCTTCCTTATCTTCTCTGCCCTTTTTTCCCTTATTATTGAATTACGCTTTTCACGAAAGGAAAAGCCTTCTGTTATTGTGCTTCTTGATTCTTCCGGGAGTATGGAGATCGAAGAAGATGGTATTACTCGAAAAGAAGAGGCGCTTCAACTCTATAAGAATACAATCAAAACCTCTTTAGAGAAAAGGGCAGAGACAAAACTCTTTTTTTTCTCGGATAAAATATATCTACCAGAGGATACAACAGAGCTAAATAAAGGGACGACGATGATTGGAGATGTGCTCAAAGGTGTTTCCAACATAGAAGAAAAGCCGGTTTCAGCACTTTTTCTCATAAGCGATGGTAGAAATACGGCAGGAGAAGATCCTCTGGAGATAGCGGGAAGATTGACGTATCCTGTCTTCTCTGTTAAAGTTGGAAAGATTCTGGATGAGAACAATGTTAAGATTTCAGGTTTAAGAGTAAATCCTATTGTCTATAAGGATGATTCAGTTCCTGTTAATATTATTCTTAGTAACAGTGGAAAAGGAAGAAAGAATGTGGTAATAGAGATAAAGAAGAGTGGGAGAGTCTTGAGTAAAGATAAGATTCCACTTTTGGAGGCTGGTATAGACTACCCTGTTCAATTGACATTCATTCCTGAAAAGGCAGGTATAGAAAATTTTGAAGTAAACATAACCTCATTCAAAGATGAGACGAACCAAGAAGATAACAGGCGCAATTTTGCAGTGAAGGTGCTTAAGAATAGAAAAACGGTCGTTTTACTCGCTTATCAACTAAACTGGGATTATCGTTTCCTGAGGGATTTTCTTAAATCACAGGAAGATATAGAGTTTACAGGTTTTGGAAGAATTAGAAATAACCAATATCTGATCCAGCAAAGAAGTGGAGAAAAAAAAGGTGAATTGAATTATGAAATAATTTTGGACTCAGATATACTTATATTAATTAATCCTGAAACGATTGAACAAACACTTTTCTCAAAGATAGTAAAGAAAGTTTCACAAGAAGGTATGGGACTTTTAATTATTGGCAACAGACTCCCCGATTTTTCAGAATTTAGAAATGTTTATCCCTTTGTTACATCGGGTAGTCCTCTTTCAGGAGATTTTGAACCCACTATTACACAATCCGGACTAATTTCATCAATCTTTAAGATTAATGGATATTCACCTTCTTCCTTGCCTCCTTTATCAAATCCTTTACGCATCAAAGTGGTAAAGCCAAGTACAGAAGTTTATCTTGAAGGAAAGAAGAATGGTTCATTTAATGCTCCCCTCTTTGGAAGTATGAACTATGGAAAGGGTAAGGTTGCTGCTTTCACAGCAGAGAATATATGGCACTGGAAGATGCTTACGCTCGCTACAGAAAAGAAAACAGGATACTATGATATGATAATGAATAATATACTGAAGTGGCTTGCAGTTAGGAAGGAAGAAGAGAGAGTGGTGCTCTTTATGGAGAAAACTAAACTTCTCTGGGGTGAACCTATTATTCTTTCTGCTGCACTTTATGATGAAATGATGAAACCAATAGAAGGAGGCATAATTGCTCTTCGCCTCAGGAAAGACAACGAAGTAGTAGAAAACATTATGATGAAGGATGTTGGAGCAGGAAACTACGAAAAAACAATTTCAGTACTTGAACCAGGAAAGTATACGCTACAGGCAGAGGTTAAATTTCCAGAAGATGTAAAAAATAAGCCAGGTCTAAATTTTGAAATTGAATCACAGGAGATTGAGAACCTGAACACCGAACCTGACCACCTTTTACTTGATAACATATCTGAAGCAAGTGGTGGAAAATCACTTACCTCAAAAGATATATCAGAAGAATTAAAAAGATTAACCTTAATGCCGCTCGTATTATTTTCAAGGAAAAAATTGCATTTTGGAAACAGCCTCTTCATTCTTCTTTTTATCTCTTTTCTCTTTCTTCTGGAACTCTTTCTTAGAAAACTAAAGGGATTAAAATAGTTTAAACCTTTCTTTAATAATTTTGTCAAAGTAATAAAGAATGGAAAAGATTGATATCCAGAAATTCAGAGAAGGTGATGAGAATCTTTTCCGAGAAATTGTAAATTTATATGGTGAAAGGCTTTATATCCTGGTTTTTAGAATTGTTAGAGATATGGATGATGCGGAAGATATTGTTCAGGAGACATTCGTGAGAGCATTTGTAAAAAGAAAAGGATTTAGAGGAGATGCATCCATTTATACCTGGCTTGTGAGGATTGCATATAACCTCTCAATTAACCTAATTAGGAAAAGAAAACCGACTGTAGAACTCGACCCGAGACTTTCATCAGGTGATAACCCTGAACAAAAAATAGAGAGAGAGGAAATTGCAAAGAGGATAGTCGAAGCGGTTAAAGAACTTCCTCTAAAACAAAGAACAGTTTTTACTCTAAGGTTTTATGAAGATATGCCTTATAAAAAGATTTCTACAGTTTTGAGATGTAAAGAAGGGACTGCAAAGGCTCTTTACCATTTTGCTATTGAAAAAATGAGTAAGAAATTAGGTGACCTTCGTAAATATAAGGAGTGATGTAAATGAATTGTAAAATTTTTTCAAATCGTTTGATGGATTTTGTAGAGGGGCTTCTCCCCCACTCTGAAGAAGTCGAGATGAAAGAACACATCAAGTATTGTAAGGCATGCAGATTGAAATTTGAAAAAATTGAGAAGACCCTGATGATTCTAAAAGAGGATAGAGTCCCCCAACTCAGTGAAGCAAAAAAGCAAGCACTTTTTCCCATGGTGATGGAAAGGATTGAAAAGAGAATTATTATAAGAAGAAAAAGAAAATGGGTTTATGGTTTAAGTTTCGGTTTTACACTCTTGCTTGTTTTCGTCATCTCAGTAATCGGCATTCAGAATCAAAAAAGAGCAGATTTATATACGATTTTTTTCAATCCAGAACGTTTTGTATATGAAAATGATACTCTTGTAAATAATTATCTTCTTGAATCAATAATAGAGGATGATACGCTCATTACGATTGTCAAAGCTGCAGTAAATGAAGAATGGGTGGAAAACAGTGAGATGGCAGTTCTTATTGACGAACTTTCAGAAGACGAGATAAACCAACTCGTTGAGGAACTTAGAAATATTGATTTTTAAGATATCCTATAAGGATATCTTATGATTATTAACCAGGAGGGTAAAATGAAGAAATATTTCCTAACACTATTCTTAACATTGCTTTTTTCAGTCTCCCTCGTTGCCCAGGAACGAGATATGCCGCCACCACCAGAAGAAGATAGTCCTCACAAAATGATTAAAGCAATAAAAATATGGAAACTGATGGAAATTCTTGACCTGGACGAAGAACAGATGATAAAATTTTTTCCAAGACTTAAAAAAATTGAAAAACAGAGAAGAAGTTCATTCAAGAAAAGGAGGAAGCTACTCGGAGAACTCAAAGAATTATTAGGAGAGGAAAAATCTGATAAGAAGATTCTGAATGTGATAAAGAAGATTATCGAGTTCGATAAAAAGAAGAGGAAGGAAGAAGAAAACCTGAGAAAGGAGGTGATGTTAGTTTTATCTGTAAAACAACAGGCTAAATTCCTGCTTTTTGAAGAGAGATTCGAGGAAGAGATTAGAAAGATAATAAAGGGTTTAAGGAAAGAGAAAGGAATGGGACCACGACATGAGAAAAAGTTTTAAGAGGTCTCTGAAAAACCACTCAGATACCTTGTACTTTTGATATGCTCAGTAAAGAGACACTTGCGGACACTATTGCACCTTATGATGCCAATGCCTGGCTCTTCCCTTACCTCGTGACCACTTTAGACTAAAGAAAAGTAGTCATTAACTAAAGCGGACACTGCTGTGTCCGCTTTTTTATTCCTCTTAATAACTCAAATAATCTATTTAATTCTTGACATCACTTCATCCATATGATATTAAAAATAAAACCATAGTCTGATTTGGCACAATATTAGGTTGTCTGAAATGTATGGCTTACATAAAAAGAGGAGATTGAAATAATGAAGAAATACATTGGTGTGTTATTCTTCTGTTTTGCTCTTCTCGGCAATTCTTCTTCTACTTATGGAGTCAATAGCGAAATGGTAACCCTGTATAATGAATTAAAGAACGTTGAAGTGGATCCAAATAGAACAGCAAGTGTTGAAAATATCTATATTCATCGCGATGTTGCTACGTTTCATCTTGAAAAAGGAACTATCTATTTCTTTAAGCCAGCCTCTATTTCGGGAAATATTCATGTTACAGGAGCTCTCTTTATTGGCGATGGAACATTTTCTTTTACACCGTCAACAGAGTTTGAATGGGAACAAGTAACAAGGTTTTATAAAAAAGAGCTTTTCGAAAACCAAACGTTTAAACAGAAAATTAATATCCTATTTATCCGGTTCGCTGATAGCACTTTTATTGAACTTGAAAAAAAACTTTTCTTTTATACTGCTTCACCAACAAAAGCAATAAAGGAAAGAAAAAGTTATTGCGAAAGATACATTTTGGAGAAACGGAATGAAAACGTTATTTATGGTATTCTCAGCAGTCTAAGAATGAATATAAAAGATGGCTATTTTTATGCTCACATCTCCAAGGAAAACACCGTCCCAGTATTTTTTATCTATAACCCTAATAATAAAGAAGAGGTAGAATTTCAGAATAGAGTTTCAGAATTAAATTATTTAAGGCAGACCATCAACCAATTTCACAAACAAGACGATTATGAAAAAGTAATCAATTTTGATGAAGAAAACAAATTTTTTGTCTTTATAAATCATTATCGAATTGATATTCAAATTGAATCAAATGGAGATTTTTATGCAACAGCAACTATAACATTTGAAGCAATAAGAAACCATGTCACAATGATAAACTTCCTTATTTTCTCTAAACTAAATATTAACAAAGTTCTTGATAGTGATGGTTCGGCACTCCCATTCATCAAAGAAGAAAAATCTTCTAAATTAATTATTTTTCTGGATAACCCTTTGAGAAAGGGTGACAGTGCAACTATCTCTGTGTCATTTCAAGGAAAAATTTTGAAGAAAGAATGGGATTGTTTTTACTGTAAATCAAGTATTTTCTGGTATCCACGATATGGCTGGAGTAATCGAGCCACCTATGACCTTACTTTTAAAGTACCTCAGAGATATGAGTGTATTTCTGTAGGGGAAAAGATTGATGAAAAAAAAGAAGGAAAGTATAAAATCTCCCGATGGGTACAGGAAACTCCTATAATTAATGCATATTTTAATCTTGGACTATTCAAAACTTACAACATTAATGTTGAAGGGGTTTCACCCATTACTGTCTTTATGTCAGAGAAAGGACATAGAAAAATTTCCGAATATTTAATATATCACAGGGTTACCTTTGATAAAAACATTGAAGAACAAATTGGAGCTGATATCGCTAATTGTATAAAATTTTTTACTAATCTTTTTGGACAGTATCCTTACGAGAAGCTTTACATAACTGAACTTCCTTTTAAATATGGAAAAAGCTTTACTGGATTTATACTTTTTCCTTGGTATAATTTTAAAATTTTGACTGATTCTGGATACTCAGAGATTGTGCGTGCTCATGAAGTTGCTCATCAATGGTGGGGAGTTAGCGTTGGCTCTAAAACATATCATGATGTGTGGATAAGGGAAGGTTTTTCTCAATATGCTGGTTTATTGTACTTACAGTGGATTTTACAAGACAGCAAGAGATTCTTTGAAATACTCGACGAGTGGAAGGAACAAATTTTTACTAACCGCAAATATCTTATTCGTAACGGTGTAGAAGCTGGGCCTATCTGGTTAGGTTATCGAACTGTTACCTCTGAGACAGAAGGAGATTATTCCCTCATTGTCTGCAAAAAAGCAGCCTATGTTTTACATATGCTTCGTAATATCTTTATCGATTTGAAGACGATGGATGAAGACAGATTCAAAAATATGATGCAGGATTTCTTTA
>SOKM01000289.1 GCA_004375785.1 Candidatus Cloacimonadota bacterium
AATTAAGCGTTGGCACTACGTTTGCCGGAAGATACCATGTAATCGAAGAGCTGGGAAGAGGTGGCATGGGCAGAGTCTACAAGGTAGTCGATAGTGAGGTCAAGGAAAGCATGGCCTTAAAACTCTTAAATCCCGCGGTTGCTGCAGATAAGACGACAGTTGAGCGCTTCCGAAACGAACTGAAATTTGCGCGCAAGATTACTCACAAGAATATCTGCCGGATGTATGACCTCAATAAGGAAAAAGAAAATTACTATATTACTATGGAGTATATGCCCGGCGAAGATTTAAAGAGTTCGATTAGAAGAGTGGGGCAATTAAGTGCAGGGAAAGCTATTTTTATTGCCAAGCAGATATGTGAAGGCTTGGTTGAAGCTCACCGTTTGGGAGTTGTGCACCGGGACCTGAAGCCGCAAAACATCATGATCGATAAAGAAGGGAATATACACATTCTTGATTTTGGCATAGCTCGGTCTCTTAAGGCAAAAGGGATAACAGTGACGGGGATGTTGATTGGAACGCCGGACTACATGTCGCCTGAACAGGTTGAAGCGAGAGAGATAGACCAGCGTTCTGATATCTATTCTCTGGGCGTGATTCTTTATGAAATGCTGACCGGGAAACTGCCTTTTGAAGGAGATACTCCCTTAAGCATTGCCGTGAAGCAAAAAACAGAGAAACCTTCGGACCCCAGAGATCTCAATCCAAAGATATCTGAAGATTTAAGCCGAGTGATACTTAGATGTATGGCAAAAGAAAAAAACAAAAGGTACCAGAAAGCCGAGCATCTCCTTACTGACTTAGAAAATATAGATAAAGGCATACCAACCACAGATAAGTTTCTCCCTGAGATAGAATTTAAGAAGACAACTTCAAGAAAGCATCTTATCCCCTGGGTTCTACTTTTCATTGCTATGATTACAATCACTGGATATTTATTCTATGATAAAGTTCTGAGGGGAGGAACGAAGGAGCAAGAGAACTCGGATATGATTGCTGAGCCAATTGCTAAGAAAACTCCTGTTTTAACTCCTCAACCTGGATTCATGGAAATTAATTCTGTGCCTGAAGGAGCAGATGTTTATATTGACAATAAATACGAAGGAATAACGCCTATCAAACATGAGATTCTTCCCGGAATTTATAAAATAAGAATAAAAAAAGATCCTGATCACAAAGAAATCGCAGATGAAATGGAAGTAAAAACCGGGGAGACATCTTTAAAAAATTATGCGTTAGTTGCAGCCTACTTCCTTGAGGTGAAGACAATCCCAGAAGGAGCCACTGTAAGTATTGACGGCAATTATAAAGGGAAGACACCTATAAAAGTAGAATTACCCAGGAGCACATGCCGATTGAAAATAGAAAAAGGCAATGGATGGTCCTATATTGATGAGTCGCTAACTTTAAATCCGGGCATAAACTCCTTCGAACGATCTCTAAAAAGAATAACGTACAGCTTATCCATAAAAACATATCCACCTGAAGCCCGTGTATCAATTGGAGGTGAACCAATAGGGACTACCCCTGTAAAAAGAATGGATTTATTCGGTAACTACAATATAAAAATAGAAAAGGAAGGCTATGAAACAATTGAAGAGCCGATTACTGTAAGGTCTGACACTGAAAAGACATATGACTTGATAAATCTTGAACCTGAGGTAGGCAAAATCATATTAAAGGTTCACCCTTATGCTAATGTTTTTATAGATGG
>SOKM01000309.1 GCA_004375785.1 Candidatus Cloacimonadota bacterium
ACAATGAATTACGCAACCTAAAGGTTGTGGCTACCATGCAAAAATTCACATTTTGCTACAGCCTCTTTAGGCTGCGTGATCTTTCATACACCTCAAAACATCTCGAATAGAGCCGTTTCAAATTGAAAATATCTGATGATAAAACTTACATTGAATATGGAGTGCAATAACGGCGTTATTGCAAAGCATAATTCTAATATGGAGTGCAACGACGGTGTCGTTGCAAAAGGGCAAAATCACCGATTTTGCACTCCAAAAAATAATACTCCAAAATAATACCTTAACTATTTGAAACGGCACTGGAACACCAGAAGATTAGAAACCAAACATAGAAATAACCTTTGATGCAAGTGGGATTGCTTCTTCCTTCGGCAGACAATATTTCATATCAAGAAAATCCATTCTCTTTTTTGCCACTTCTTCCTTAACATCTTTATTCCTTATAATAACATCTGCAATAAACTCAGAGAGCATACCAAAATCTTTCTCTTTCATTCCAAACCTTGTCATCTCCTGAACACCAACTCTTATCCCGCCCGGGTCTAAAAAACTTTCATCATCAGGTAATGCCTGAAAGTTTGTTACGATATTATTTTCCTCAAGCCTTTTTGCAATCTCCTGTCCGTTTCCGTATTTTCTAACCCTTATCACTACCTGATGCGTTTCAGTAAACTCATCTTCCTCATCACCTTCCACATCTATACCATTCTCCTTCAATGACCGTGCAAATGATTTTGCATTATTTCTGACCTGAAGCTGATATTCACCCTTGAATTCGTTCATCTCGTATGCAGCCATAAGTAGACCAACCAGTGTTCCAAGATGATGATTACTCGTTGACCCCGGGAATGCTCTGCTTCTTATATCCAGCCATAGTTTTCTTAAAGGGGTGCCTTTATCCATATTACTCGCAATTATCCCTCTCTGCGGCCCGAAGAAAGTCTTATGAGTGCTTCCTGTTACAACATCCGCACCCTCTTTGAGTGGTTCCTGAAAAGCACCATAAAGCCCCAGGACATGAGCCATATCATACATTATTACTGGTCTTGGATTCCAATCCTTAATTATATTATAGACAAAATTAACAGGCTCTGTGTAAAGAAACATGCTTTTTCCAAAGACAATTAGTTCTGGCTTCTCCTTTTCTAAAATTTTACCTAATTCTTCCTTATCTGTTTTATAAGGATTATCTTTAATAATGGGAAAGTTAAGCACCCTCTCTTTTCCTGTTTTAGTGTCCATTTCTACATAGTTAAAAAGCGCACCCATAGGTTGTGAACTCAAATGTCCACCATATGTCAGGAGGTTATTCATAACAAGTTTTAGCCTTCTCTGTGGCTCACCCTCCTTTCTTTCACGATTGAGAAACTTTACCATTGCCTTGAACAGAATTTCGTTTGCCATCTGGCCGCTTATTGGTCGCGGTTCTACCTGCGAGCAGTTAAAATATCGCTTCATCTCTTCTTTTACCTTCTCTTCAATCTCTTCTATAAAATCTACTCCCTGATAGAAATATATCTCTTTACCTTTCATTGTTCTGTGCTCAGCATATCTTCCCGACGGGTCTGATATTTCACATATCTTCACTAAAAGACTGGGTGTTGTTTCAGAAGGAATAAGATTGAAACATCTCCTCTGGCGCCAATCGGTATTTTCCTCAACCTTTTGCAAAAGCTTTTTAATTTTATTCAAAAAACTTTCCATATCTTCCTCC
>SOKM01000242.1 GCA_004375785.1 Candidatus Cloacimonadota bacterium
TTGTTTTTTAAAAAATAACAACATTTCATGACCTTTATGCCCATTGCGAGCCATGAACCGTATGGTACATGGCTCGCAATGACGCTTGTGATATTGGGAGTTAAGCAAATAAGTATTTTATTTAATTGTTATGTAGTTCTTCATTTTTTCAAACTTTTTCTCACCAATACCTTTAATCCTCTTTATCTCCGCTATATTTTTGAAACCCTTATGCTTTTTTCTATATTCAATAATCTTCTTTGAATAAGCAGGACCTATACCTGGAATTCGCTGCAGTTCATTAAAACCAGCAGAATTAATGTTTATTTTACCTTTTAGAGGTTCTTTCTTCTTTGTCAACGTCCTGGTTTCCTCTTGCTCGGGAAGAGAAAGGTTGTAATCGATAACCTCTTCCTTAATTCTCTCTTCTTCTATCTTCTTTTTGAAATCCTCGATAATATATGCGGGTGCAAAAGATGGGTGATTAAGTTTATATAGGTAGATAGAGGTGCTCAGGACGAGCAGAAAGATTAAGAAAAGTATTATAAACCGTTCTTGCGGTGTGAAAAATCCCATAATTGTTAAAAGAAAACATTAATCCCTGATTTTATTATCCTTCCAGGGAAGTAAACATCAGCAATAAATCTCTCTTTACAATCTGCGACATTTAGAACTCCCACATTAAGGGATGCGTTTTTCATTATCCTCAACTCAAGAGTGGGAGAGTATATATAATATGCATCTATTTCTCTTCCATTGCTATCATAAACCCCTCCGACATACTCAATATTATTTATAAATGAGAGAGGTTTTAACGGGTGCAAAGTGATATTAGTTGATAATTGGTAACGCGGAAAATAAGGAATTTTTTCTTTATAAAATGGGGTATAACCAAGGGAAAGGTTCGAATTAACACTGAATATCCACCTTGAAATCTTAAAATAAAAGAGCAAAGTAGTAAAAGTAATTGTAGTATCCATATTTTCAAAGGATAAAAGATGACTGCCCTTTTCAGTGGCAAAGATAGACTTCCTGGTTTTTCTTGCACATATATTCAATTTCATAACTAACGAGGTATCAACAACAGTTTTCATTTCAAATGAAGCCTTTATTAAGTTAAGAGGGGTTTTAAGTGACTCTGGAAAAACGATATAAGGGAAGTTGTACAAACTCTTTAAGTTCGTTTCAGAGGATTTCCCTTCAACTTCAACAGAAAGAGAAACGTTCTTGTTTACAAGATAAATGGTCTGGAGAAACGGTGTAAAAAGGGTTTGGGAGATAAATTCGGCTTTTGCACCAGGAATAATAAAGAGATAATCTTCATAAGCAAATCTATTTCCCCCTTTTATCTGAAATACCTTTTCCCTATCAATTAAGAATGCAGAGTAGGAGTACATGAATCCGATTGAGAGCATGTTCGCATAGTCATAAAATCTATGAACGCTCGATGAAAGACTGTAATCATTTCTTTTTTCAAAGTGGTTCGAGTTTATCTCTATCTCTCCAATATAATCCTTTCCCTCTGTTATGAGATATGAGTCAAAGGATAATAACTCTTTTCTTAAATCGAACCAGGATGAATTTCTATATCCTATAGAAAGCGAATCCTTCTTATAGTAAATTGATGATTTTATATAATCTGTTTTTGTGCTGTCGTAGATTGAAAGTCCCTTTCTACCTGCCTTGATTGTTTGTCTTGTGTTAAGGTATACGAATCCAGCAGTAATCTCTGTATTGTAGTCGAGTTTCCTGTTTGTTTCTCCATTTAAATCAAATATAGGGAAGAAGGAGGGGAAAGGAGTTCGAGCATATCTCCATTCTTCCATTCCTTTGAATAACTTTTCTGGCGGGGTTAGGGGATATGTTATATCAACATCCATCCCCTCAACGCCGAAGCCCGCATTGGGGAGAAAAATTAGCAAGAAAAAGAAAATGGTTATCTTATTCATTTTGAATATTCATTTTTTACCGTTGCAAAGCAACCCATACCGTTTTTGAAAACTTTGCCACAGATAAGCACGGATAAAATCATAATTTCAATTATAGAACAAAAACATACTTCAGTCATTTTTGCTGTTAATTCTTTGTATACTAATTTACTATCCGTGTCTATCCGTGGCTTCACTCCTCTCTGAAGAAACCACTACCGTTCGTAGAACCATTATCTGTCATTCTGTGGTTTTAACATTATTTGGGTTGATATATCTTTTTATGCTTTTCTTAAATGGTTTTCTAAGAACTCCTTTCTCTGTTATTATTCCAGTAATAAGTTCATTTGGGGTTACATCAAAAGCAGGGTTAAAGACATTTATTGAATCTGGAGTCGTTATAATTCTTGAGAAAGACTTTACTTCCTCTTCATCTCTCTCTTCTATAGGAATTTCAGCACCGGATTTGATGGAAAGGTCAAATGTCGTTGATGGTGCAGCCACATAGAAATCAACCCTGTGTCTTTTGGCAATAAGAGCAAGTGGGTAAGTGCCAATTTTGTTTGCCACATCACCATTTGACGCAATCCTATCTGCCCCCACTATGATTAAATCAATTCGTCCTTCCTTGAGGAGAGTTGCCCTTGCACTATCAACAACAAGAGTTACTGGAACATCGTTCTTCCAAAGCTCCCAGGTCGTTAACCTTGCTCCCTGGAGAAGAGGCCGTGTCTCTCCTATATAAACATGTATTGTTTTTCTCATTTTTTTTGCGGCATAGATTACACCGAGAGCAGTCCCCCATCCCCCTGTCGCCAGAGCTCCTGCGTTGCAGTGTGTCATTATATTCGCTTTTGAGGGGATAAGCTGTGCGCCGTTCTTTCCTATTCTCCTGCAGAGTTCTTTATCTTCTTTATGTATCTTTTTTGCCTCCTTGAAAAGAATGTGGTGGAGTCTTTTTGCTTCTCTTCCTTTGTATTCATCTACAATTTCTTTCATCCTCTCAAGTGCCCAGAAAAGATTAACAGCTGTTGGTCTTGTCTTCCTTAAGATTTCAATATCATTTAGTATTCTAATCTTTGCTTTTTTAATTTCAAGACTCTTTGAATTAAAAGAGGATAAGGCGACGCCGTAACCAGCTGCTATACCGATTGCAGGTGCACCTCTGATAGAGAGACGTTTTATACTGTTTGCCAATTTCTTTACAGTTCTGATTTCTAAATAAATCTCTTTCAGGGGAAGCTCTCTCTGGTCAAGAATTCTAATAGAATTATTCTTCCATTCAATTGTGTTGAATCTCATATTATTCTCCAATTACCTGAATAACAAATTCTCTTTTCCTTGGTCTTGCATCAAAATCGAGGAGAATAATCTGCTGCCAGGTGCCGAGCGTTAACCTTCTATTCTCAAAAGGAACTGTTAGTGATGGTCCGTAAAGGGCAGCTCTCATATGAGAAAAACCATTACCGTCGTGCCAGGTTTCATTATGATGATAGTATGCGTCTTGAGGAAGTATTTTATCAACAAACTCGGGTATATCCTTTTTAAGCCCCGGTTCATACTCAGCTGTTGTAACCGCTCCAGTTGAGCCAGGGACGAAAACCGTTGCAATACCATTTGTTACCTTACATTTATCTATAAATTTTTCGACATCACTTGTTATATCTATCACATCCGAGAATCCTTTTGTGTTTTTTTCAACCCTTGTTGTTTTGATTGTCATTATTCCTCCATGGTATAATTTTCATTATACCTGTTTTTTGACAAAATAAACCCCAAAGTTATGTTGACTCCAATCTTTCATCTGTGTAATCTGCCTTTCTAATCCGTGTAATCAGAAAAGATACCAACCTTTTTCAACATTTCTAAGACTGTCTTTTCAGGGAAACCCACAACATTTGAACAATCGCCTCTTATTTCTTCAACAAGATGCTTTCCTTCGGACTGAATAGCATAAGCCCCGGCTTTATCATTAGATTCACCCTTTGAAACATATTCTTCTATAAAACTCCTGTTGTGCTTTAAAAATTTGACATCTGTTTTTACTGCCACGCTATCCTGGTAACCTTTTTTCTTATTTATAAGTGTTATGCCGGTTATAACAGTATGCCACCTGCCATTGAGTTTCATTAAGATTCTTATTGCATCTTTTTCGTCTTCCGGTTTGCCAATGATTTCGCCGTTAAGAACAACTATCGTATCCATACCAATAACAAAGTTGTCAGGGTACTTTCCTGTAACAGTTTCTGCCTTTCTTTTTGAAAGGCGGAGTGCGACCTCATCAGGCGTCATTTCAAGTTTTTCAATTTCCCTTCTTTCATTTAAGTTGTTCGATACAGAAAGAAAGGGTATATTTAATTTTCTTAATGCTTCTTTTCGTCTTGGTGAGGCAGAAGCAAGTATCAGTTTTTTCATAAAATCATATTACAAAAATTTTGGGTAAAGTCAAGAAAAAAAGAGAGAAAAAAATTGACAGAATTGATTAAGTGAGTTATATATAAAAGCGAAATGGAAAGAAGTTAACAGGGTCGGTCAATCCTCTTAAAATCCCTGTTGAAAATAAAATAGTATGTAACTTTCAGGTTTCTTAAAAAGGAGGAGAATTGAAGGATTTTGCCAAAAGGATTATCGAGATTCTTAAAGTCAAAAAGGTCGATTATGGCGATGTTAGAGTTGTGATGAATAAAACAGAGGTTCTAAAGGTGAAGAATGAGAAAACAGAGAGTGCATCATATAATGAAACAATGGGGTTTGGGGTGAGGGTTATTGTCAACGGGGCATGGGGATTTGCATCCAGCTCCAGGCTAACAAAAAAAGATGCAGAGAGTGTGGTAAAAAATGCTGTTGAGATTGCAAAGGGAAGCAGTCTTGCAAAAATGAAGGATGTTAGACTCACCAAAGAGAAAATTTATGTAGATACTTATAGAACACCTTATAAGAAAAATCCTTTCTCCATTCCGCTTGAAGAAAAAATGGGGCTTCTTTTTGCTATCTCTGAAAAGATGAAAAAATTCAAGGGGATATCTTTGAGGGAATCGGGACTTTTCTGCTTCTCGGATAAAAAGGTTTTTGCAAACACTTCAGGTAGCCTTATAACTCAGGAAATTATGGAAACGGGTGGCGGGTTCAAGGCAACAGCCATTAAAGGAAAGGATATTCAGGTACGTTCATATCCTACAAGTTTTGGTGGAAATTTTGCAACCTGTGGTTATGAATTAATTGAGGATATGAAATTGCTTGAGAGTGTTGAACCAACCTGCGAAGAATGTATAAAACTACTTTCTGCCAAACCCTGCCCATCACTAAAAAAGGCAACAGTAATCATTGATACGGACCAGCTAGCTCTTCAGATACATGAATCCATTGGCCATGCAGTCGAACTCGACAGGGTGATGGGGATGGAAGAGAGTTATGCGGGTACGAGTTTTGTTACGACCGAAAAGTTGAATAGTTTCAAATATGGTTCCAGCATAGTAAATGTTTATGCAGATGCTACTGTTTCTCTTGGTTTGGGAACATTCGGATACGATGATGAAGGTGTCAAGGCAAGAAGGGTTCCAATAATAAAAAATGGTATCTTTAGAGGTTATCTCTCAAGTAGAGAAACAGCTCCAAAGATTGGAAGAAAGAGTTCAGGCACAATGCGTGCAGATGGATGGAACAGAATTCCGTTGGTTAGGATGACAAACATAAATCTGGAACCCGGCAATTGGAAACTCGACGACCTAATTAATGATACAAAGGATGGTATCTTCTTTAAGACAAATCGAAGCTGGAGCATAGACCAGAGGAGGGTTAACTTCCAATTTGGAACAGAGATTGCCTATAGAATCAAGAATGGCAAGTTAAAGGAGATATATAAAAATCCAACTTATACTGGCACAACACCAATTTTCTGGGGCTCCTGTGATGCAATCTGTGATAAGCACGATTGGAAATTATGGGGTATCCCCAATTGTGGAAAAGGTGAACCAGGACAGACTGCTCATGTTGGGCACGGAACATCACCCGCAAGATTCAGAAATGTTAGGGTTGGGCTAATCTAATTTAACTACATTGGTTGCCTTTGGTCCTTTGTCTCCTTCAGTAATTTCAAACTTTACCTTATCACCTTCGGTTAAAGACTTAAAACCTTCTCCCTGAATTTCAGAAAAATGTACAAATACATCTGGCCCATCTTCTTGTTGAATGAAACCAAATCCTTTGTTTTCATTAAACCATTTAATTGTACCATGGGGCATA
>SOKM01000275.1 GCA_004375785.1 Candidatus Cloacimonadota bacterium
GTCCATTTAAATTATTCTGGCATTATATTTTATAAAAGTTAGTATGTCAAGAAATTTACTCTTGTCTCTGCCTGTCATTGCGAGCCATGTACCGTATAAAAAATAAATCTTTGTGTCTTTGTGCCTTCGTGGCAAAATTTTCTTGACTTTTCCTGAAAAGTATATTATATTGATATATGTAAATATGTCTATATAGTATAAGGAGGTATAATGAGAGATTTAGTAAATGTGTTTAAGGCACTGGCAGACTCGATGAGGCTAAGAATACTTAAAATGCTTGAGAAGAAAAGAATGTGTGTTTGCGAACTTACTGCGGTTCTCAAGATAAAACAGTCAAGCGTTTCCCATCATTTGAAAATACTGAAGGATGCTGGACTGGTGAATGATGTGCGAGATGGGTTGTGGATTGATTATGAACTGGCGCGTGAAAAATATAATGATTATGCTCCTGGTCTACTCAAGGAACTTAATAGCTGGCTTAAAGATGATGCAAAAATAGTGAAAGATATAAAAATGGCAAAGAAAGTTGACAGGAAAGATATTTGTAATTCATAAAGATATGTGTAAGAAATCATAGGAAGATAATTTTATGATTACACAGATGAACAGAGAGATTTACAAGTTATTGTTATTGGTGGTAATATTTCTGGTTGCGTATTTTATGCCTATTAACAATTTGCAGTTTCAAAATGCATTGGTAGAATCGTTAGGTATGCTGCAGGAGTATGCAAGAGAACATATCCTTTTCTGTCTTGTTCCAGCTTTTTTTATTGCAGGTGCAATTGCCAATTTTATCAGTCAGGGTGCAGTAATAAAATACTTTGGAGCTAAGGCAAAGAAGATACTTTCCTACTCTGTTGCTTCCATTTCTGGAACGATATTAGCGGTATGCTCCTGCACCGTTCTCCCACTCTTTGCAAGTATTTATAAACGTGGCGCAGGAATAGGACCTGCAACAGCATTTCTCTACTCAGGTCCAGCAATAAATGTTCTTGCAATTATCCTTACAGCTCGTGTTTTGGGTTTGGAATTGGGAATTGTTAGGGTTTTAGGAGCGGTATTTTTTTCTGTGATAATTGGATTGAGTATGCATTTTATCTTTTATAAGGAAGAGAAAGAGAGGGATAGAAATTCAACTTTAGCAATGCCTGAAGAAGAGAAGGAAGAAAGACCATTATGGAAAACATCGGTATATTTTGCAGTTATGATTGGGATTCTAATTTTTGTAAATTGGGGAAGAGATGAATCAATTAAAATATGGCAGATTATATATCAATCCAAATGGTTTATCACAGGAGGGCTGATTATAATCCTTGCAGTTATGCTCCATAGATGGTTCAGGAGAAATGAATTAAAAGAATGGACTCTATCAACCTGGGGATTTGCAAAACAGATACTACCGCTCTTATTTGGTGGGGTGCTGATTGCGGGGTTTTTGCTTGGAAGACCGGGTCATGAATCTCTCATTCCAGGTGTATGGATTGAAAGACTGGTTGGAGGAAATAGTTTTAGAGCAAATTTCTTTGCTTCAGTATGCGGAGCTGTAATGTATTTTGCAACTTTAACCGAGGTTCCTATTCTTCAGGGTTTAATAGGAGCTGGTATGGGGAAGGGCCCTTCGCTGGCTCTTTTACTTGCCGGACCGGCTTTGAGCCTTCCAAACATGCTTGTAATACGAAGTGTGATGGGAAACAAAAAAACTCTTACTTATATAAGCCTTGTTGTAGTCATGGCGACATTGACAGGAATGATATATGGACGATTGTTTTAATGGGGTGTATTTAAGATGAATAAAGTAAAAGATTTTTGTAATGAATTTATCAGTGGGAATCTGTTTTATCTGTGAATATCTGTGTGCTATTATTTTGGTGAGATTTTAGAAAGGAGGAATAATGAAGATTGAAATATTAGGAACGGGTTGTCCAAAGTGTCAGCAGTTAAGCAGTAATGTTGAGAGAGCAGTGGAAGAGCTTAAAATTCAGGCAGAGATTGTAGAGGTTACTGACTTAAATGAAATAATGAATTACGGAATAATGATGACCCCAGGATTAGCGATAGATGGACAGGTGAAATCTGCAGGAAAGGTCCTGACAGGGGAAGAAATCAAAAAATTGCTGACTGAGGAACTATAGCAGAATCAGTACTAAATTTGAAGGTAATTACCAGGAGGCCATCTAATGAGTAAATTATATAAGATATCTTTTTTGCCAATAGTAATAATATCAGTATTAATAACCCTGTTTCTTAAATGTGGTACCAAAGACGGGCAGGATGCAGAGGAACTGAAAATTAAATCTGAGATTCCAAATAAGCCTGAACAGGTATCCGAAGGCATCAAGGTTACTTTTATTGAACTTGGCTCGGTTGATTGTATTCCCTGCAAAATGATGCAGCCAATTATGAAAGAAATTGAAGATAAATATAAAGGAGAGGTTAAAGTAATTTTTTATGACGTTCGAACCCAGGAAGGGAAACCGTACTCCAAGAAATATGGCATACGAGTAATTCCAACTCAGGTATTTCTGGATAAAGATGATAGAGAATATTTTAGGCATGAAGGATATTTTCCAAAAAATGATTTAATTGAAGTCTTGAAAATGCAGGGAGTTAAGTAGTGATAAGAACTATATTTGAATGGCTATCCAATGCTGTTCAGTCAACACCTGTTATCGCACTAACGGGTTCCTTTATCTGGGGAGTATTAAGCATATTGCTAAGTCCCTGCCATCTGGCAAGCATTCCTCTCATTGTTGGTTTTATTGGTGAGCAAGGAAGAATAACAACGAAAAGAGCGTTTTGGTTAGCCAGCCTTTTTTCAATAGGTATCTTAATAACTATTGGGCTTATTGGTCTTATTACAGGGCTTATTGGACGCATGCTTGGCGATATCGGTTATTATGGGAATTATATTGTAGCAGTGATTTTCTTTATTGTTGGCCTTCATTTCCTGGGAATTATACCTTTTCCTTTTCTTGGAAAATCTGGTCAGCCTTCATTCAAGAAAAAGGGTTTATTGGCTGCCTTTATACTGGGTCTTGTTTTTGGTATAGCTCTGGGTCCCTGTACCTTTGCGTATATGGCACCAATGCTTGGGATTACATTCAAAATAGCGGCAACACAATTGTTTTATGGAGTAACACTACTACTCACTTATGGCATTGGTCATTGTTTCGTAATTGTCTTTGCAGGAACTTTTACAGAAATTGTTCAGCACTACCTGAACTGGAACGAGAAATCGAAAGGTATGCTATTGTTGAAAAAGATATGCGGGATTCTTGTCATTTTAGGCGGAATATATTTAATCTGGAGTGCTTGAAGGAAGGATAATTATGGGAAAAGAAGTGAGAAAACTGACAATCTTTGAGAAATATCTAACAGCCTGGGTTTTACTTTGTATTGCTGTGGGAATTATTCTTGGGAAGACAGCACCAGGAGCAGCAAGGTTTCTCGATGGGTTAGCAATCTACGTTGAAGATGCTCCGGTGGTTTCAATCCCCATCGCAGTATGCCTTTTCTTTATGATGTACCCCATTATGGTAAAGATTGACTTCGGTCGAGTCATTCGTGCTGGAAAAACACCAAAACCTGTTGCTCTTACACTTCTCGCTAACTGGGCAATTAAGCCGTTTACTATGTATGCAATTTCACTCTTATTTTTAGGTTTTGTTTTTAAAACCTTTATTGGCGCAAACGCCCTGGACTTTGTAAAACTTCCACCTGGTGCCGACTGGGCAATAGGCACGGTACACGGAGCGGGGCAGGTCGTTATGCATAGCGGGATGAAAATGCTCCAAATTCCACTCTGGAGGAGTTATCTTGCTGGCTGTATACTACTTGGAATTGCACCCTGCACGGCAATGGTGCTTGTCTGGGGATATCTTTCCAGGGGCAACGATGCACATACATTAGTAATGGTTGCGATCAATTCGCTAACCATGCTTTTTTTATATGGGCCTTTGGGAGGTTTTTTACTTGGTGTAGGGAGATTACCGGTTCCCTGGCAGGCTTTACTTCTTTCAATAAGTATCTATGTGGCATTGCCACTGGCTGCAGGATACTTTTCGAGGCTCTTGATAATAAAAACCAAAGGCGAAGCGTGGTTCAAAGAAAAGTTCTTGCATCTTCTTACACCTGTATCAATTATAGCATTACTGGTTACTCTTGTTTTACTCTTTTCATTTAAGGGTGATATTATTTTAACTAAACCATTAACTATTTTATGGATAGCAATTCCTCTTTTCATTCAAACAAATCTTATATTCTGGTTAACTTACGGTGGAGCTAAATTAATAAGACTCAGGTATGAAGATGCTGCTCCTTCTGCAATAATTGGTGCAAGTAACCACTTTGAGGTGGCTATTGCAACTGCAACTATGATTTTCGGTCTATCATCTGGAGCAGCGCTGGCGACAGTGGTGGGGGTTTTAATTGAAGTGCCAGTAATGCTTATGCTTGTCAAAATTTGCCTGCGAACAAAACACTGGTTCGCACCACAACAATGATTTTAACCAATCAAACCAATTAAACTAAGAGAACCAATTTAACTAAATGATTCTCTTGAAGCTATCTCTTCTCTTCTGAGGAGTTTTTCAGGTCTTTAACTTCTTTCAGAAATTCTTCCTTATCCTTGAAATCTCTATAAACAGAGGCAAATCGGACGTATGCTACTTCATCAATCTCTTTAAGTCTTTTCATAACCTCTTCACCAATTGATTTTGAGGGGATGGTCAGGTTTCCAAGGTCATAGAAGCCTTCTTCTGTTTCATCAACTATTTTTTCAATCTCTGTCCTTGTGACAGGTCTTTTATGTGCTGCTGTCATAATGCCGATAAGAAGTTTCTGCCTGTCAAAAGGTTCCTCTCTGCCGTCTCTTTTTATCACCATAAGAGGGGATTTTTCTACATATTCATAAGTGGTGAATCTTCTGCTGCAGGAGAGGCATTCCCTTCTTCTCCGAACTGATTTACCCTCTTTTCCGGGTCTTGTATCGGTTACCTTGTTATCTTCTGAACCACAAAACGGACACTTCATTGTGTGTCACCCGAATAAGATTTGCAAGGATAAAGGATAAAGGATAAAGGCAAAAGTGAATCAAAAAATTGGTTATTTGTAGTTTTCATATTGACAAATAAGACAAATCGGACTTGTACAATTACTTCTTGATAGACGAAGACTTCTTGACTCTATCATTTACGTAACTATATACTCACAATCTTCTTATGTCAACATATTTTTCATCTTCCCACCAGGTTCGCAAACCTATTGCCCCCTATCTTACAAATTGCCCATTCTGCATGCTTTCGTATAATTGAATCGCTTTCCTTACTTGCTTTTTTCAAGAGTAGTAAAAATTCTTTATTTCCTGAATTTCCCATTGCAACAGTTATGTTTCTTAAAAGTCCATTTCTCTTCACTCTTTTTATGGTAGAATTTTTAAAATACTCTTTAAATTGTTTGTTTGCGAGTATAAAAAACTTTTCGAGTGGCATAGATAACAATTCTTTTTGAGGTTCGAATAATGGTTCTTCAGTCTCGGGAACATTATTATTGAATGGACAAACCTCCTGGCAGGCATCGCATCCAAAAACCCTGCTACCAAGCACATTCCTCAATTTAAAGGGTATCTTTTTCCTGTTCTCGATAGTAAGATAGGAAAAACATCGTGAAGCATCAATAATTCCGGGAGCAATGATTGCTCCTGATGGGCAGGATTTAATGCAGAGATTGCAATCAGAACAGAGATTTTTTGCTTGAGTATCCTTCCTGAGTTCTACATCAAGTATAATCTCTCCAAGAAAAACCCATGAGCCAAACTCTTTTGTTATTAATAACCCATTTTTACCTATCCATCCTAAACCGGCACGTTCAGCAATCGCTTTTTCCAAGAGAGGCCCTGTGTCGCAGTATATTTTTCCTTTTGCTTTACCTTTTGTCTCTTTTACAATAAAGTCGAACAATAATTTAAGTTTAGCAAAAACCACTTTATGGTAATCATAACCCAGAGCATATCTTGAGATAAATGCTAAATTCTTATCTTTTGACTGTTCAATCCAGCCAGGGCTGTAATTTATTGCAAGTGAGATAATGGATTTTGCCCCTTCAAAAATTCTTAATGGATTTAACCTTTTTTCAACAT
>SOKM01000296.1 GCA_004375785.1 Candidatus Cloacimonadota bacterium
GGGTCCGGGGGAGGGGGAGACTAATAACTTGTGGATATGTGGATAATTTAGCTTGATTTTTTAAAAATGAGTTAGTAAAGAATACCTTGTGGAAGTTGATGCTACAAGTAAACTGCATGGAAAATGCAGATTGAAAGATTGCCAACTCCACAAGGGCCGTTCTGGACTCGTAAAACACATGCCTGCTCTGGAATAGGGTAGTGGCTTCTTACAAGTATGTCGGAATGGGATGGTCCGCTATCTTATTTGTGAGGAGAAGATTATGCTAAGAGATGCAATTGGGATTGATCCTGATTCAAAAGGGTGTCAGAGTGCACTTTTAAAATTCGGAGAGTGCCAGGCACAACAGAGCGGCTATCCGGCACCAGAAGACGGTATGCAGAGGTTCAACAGGTGGGTGAAAGAAAAGGAAGATGTTATTGTGGCGATTGAAGGGAGCAATGGTCAGAGCAAACCTATAGAGAAAGCTTTGAGATCTGCGGAAATTGTGTTCTACTCGTTTAAACCGAGTGATGTTGGTAAGTTCCGGAAAGTGGTTTTGGGGCAGAATAAGAACAATAAAAAGGATGCTGAATCAACAGCAAGGTATGCCATGGCGCTTGAAGCTCAGGGTAAGTTAGACAAATGGAAGAGGGTATGGTCTCCTGATGAAGACTTGCAGGGGCTAACCCGCTCATATTCGCAGAAGACCACGGAATCGACCAGATCTATCAACAGGCTATGGAAACTGCTGAGAGAAGCCTCTGTGGATCTGTATTTAGCCCTGGGAGGTGAACACCCGGATATTGATATAAACGAAAACATCCTGCAGAATGAGGGGATTCTGGCGCTTTTGATCGAAAAACCGGATATATTTGAGTGGAAAACCCTCTCTGAAACTGATTTTCTATCTGTGATGGGGAACTTTAATTATAAGGGGCGCAAGAAACTCATTGAAGAGCTGCAGAAAGTTTCAAGGAGTTTTAGACCGGTATCACCAGCTATCAGCCTGATGATAAAGAACACTACTGAACAAATCATACTTTTGAAGAGGCAATTGAAAGAAATCAAAAAGATGATTGAGAAGCAAACAAAGGACAATAAAGCTGTCAAAACTCTTGAACAACACAAAGGGATCGGGACAATGACAGCTGCTACCCTATATGCAGAAATTATCGATATCAGAAGATTCGTAAAAGATGATAATCTTGCATCTTATTCAGGTCTGTGCAAACGTGAATATAAAACCGGGAAAAATGAGAAAGAGATTCCAAACTACTTTTTCAATCGCAGACTGAAAAATGTATTTATGACTGCTGCTCGAAATTATGTCCTCTACAATCCTGGTTCACATCTGGCTGGTTACTACAGAAACAATGTAAAAGGTGGAATGAAGAAGACGGATGCACGCAAGCGGGTTGCAAGGGCTCTTGTGAGAGTTTTTTTTAAAGAACTATATTCTCTAGTTGAACAAGATAATAATTCAGATAAGATTGAGGATAAAAAAATGGGGAAAGAAAACGATATGGCAAACGGCTTAAGCCGCAGTGACAAGTACCACAGCAACATATCGTTTCCATCCCCTATTAAGAATAATACAGAGGGGCGAGAAAAAGTCAAGAGAGAAAAAACAGAAAAATTAGTAATGAAATAAGATTTTTTGAAAAAATCTAATTTTATTGTATTTTTTACTTGACTAAACTAAAACAATCTTTCAATC
>SOKM01000277.1 GCA_004375785.1 Candidatus Cloacimonadota bacterium
GGAATTAAGGAAATCATCAGGCTTGAAAGAGAACATCTTTCATTAACAATAGCATGAAAGTAGCACAAGGAAATAGTTCTTTTGGTACGGTCCTCCTACACCAAGGCTTCAGTGAACAAGGGTTTCGGAGGATAAATTTGGGTTGTTACACAACTTTTTGTTGCTAAGAAATAATCTTTTTTTATATGGGAAAGAGGGTAGAGAAAAAAATTTCAGTGAAACAGGGAAGAGAGGTCAGGCTTGATAAATATCTTATGGAGTTAGGGCTGGGATTGTCCCGTTCAAAGATTCAGAAGTTGATATCTAACAATGCTGTATTGATAAATGATAAACCTGCAAAGGCTCACCATATTATTCATTCAGGCGAGTTTCTTACTATCACCTACGAAAAAAAAGAACCCGTGGGAATAGAGCCGGAAAACATTGCTGTTGATATAGTCTATGAAGATACTCACTTTTTAATAGTAAATAAGGAACCAGGTATGGTTGTTCATCCCGCAAAAGGAAATTTTCAGGGAACCCTTGTAAATGCCCTTCTTTATCATACATCACGAGGTCTCTCTGAGTCCGATGAGTGGACGAAACCAGGTGTTGTTCACAGACTTGACAAGGACACATCAGGACTTTTGGTGTTTGCAAAGACGGGGAGAGTTCATTCAGAACTTGCAAGACAGATACAGGAAAGGGAAATGAAAAGAATTTACCTACTTCTGGTCTGGGGCGTGCTCCCATCTAATAAAGGTGTAATAGAAGCACCGATAGGTAGAAGTACTCTTGACAGAAAAAAAATGAAGGTAACACCTTTTGCATCAAGAAAAGCAGTTACCCATTTCAGGGTAATAGAAAGATTTAATATTGCGACATATATTCGAGCACAACTGGAAACCGGAAGGACGCACCAAATCAGGGTTCACTTTTCGCATATGGGTTATCCTGTTATCGGTGACCCTGATTATGGAGGAAGAAAGTTATCAATACTTGTCAATATTGGCAAACATCACAAGGATAAGTTTGATATTATTCTTAAGAAACTCAAGAGGCAAGCACTTCATGCAACTGCACTCTCATTGTGTCATCCCGCCAAGAAGAAAACGATGGTTTTCTATGCTCCTCTTCCTGAAGATATACGGAATGTGCTTCGATATTTGCATAAAAACTGTGTTCAATGATATAGAACAGATAGAAAGGATAGTAGAGAGTATGCAGTAAGGAGTATGGAGAAAGATATGTTGCGTTGGGGCTTGCCATGAACCATACGGTGCATGGCAAGCCCCCAACATTGTCATACTTGCAATGACACCCGTGTGTTTCAATACCCGAACGATGCTATGAGGCAAGACATAATAACCCAACAAGAAATAAGAGGAAGGGAAGATTGAGCAATAAATTATTGATAGTCGAATCACCAACAAAAGCAAGAACAATAGAGAGGTACCTTCGAGGAAAGGGGTTCACTGTTCTCTCCTCGAATGGTCATATTAAAGACCTTCCAAAGAATAAACTCAGTGTTGATATAAAGAACGATTTTAAGCCAACTTATGAAGTGATTAAGGGTAAATCAAAGATTGTCAAAACTCTAAAAAGAGCTGCAAAGGATGTTTCTCAAATCTTTTTAGCAACAGATCCTGACAGAGAAGGAGAGGCAATTGCATATCATATTACACAAGAGATAGGAGAAAGGAAAGTGCCGTTCAGGGTACTTTTCTATGAGATTACAAAAGAGGGCATAGAAAAGTCGCTAAAGGAACCAGGCTATATAAATGTGAATCTTGTTAAATCACAGCAGACAAGAAGAATACTTGACCGACTTGTGGGATATAAGATTAGTCCATATCTATGGAAGACTGTGAGACGGGGGTTAAGTGCCGGAAGGGTCCAAACTGTAGCATTACGTTTGGTTTGCGAGAGGGAAGATGCAATAAATAATTTTGTGGAAGAAGAGTACTGGACTATTGAGGCAACCTTCCAGAAGAAGAAAGATGGGAATTTTAAGGCTTCCCTTGTCAGGATTGATGGGAAAAAGCCGAAGATAGAGAAGGAAAAAGATTCCAATGTAATTATCTCAGAGATAAAAAAAGAAGAATACGCTATATCAAAATATGAAAAAAAGAATGTAGAAAAATCACCACCACCACCCTTTATCACGAGTAATCTTCAAATTACTGCGTCTGGAAAATTCAACTTCTCTGCAAAGCAAACAATGGTTGTAGCCCAACAGTTATACGAAGGTGTGGAGCTTGGTGAGGAGGGTCCTGTAGGTTTAATTACATATATGAGAACCGATTCCTTCAGGGTTTCCGAAAAGTCACAGGAAGAAGCAAGGAAATTTATCATGACCGAGTTTGGAGATAAATTCGTTCCTCGAAAGAAAAAAGTATATAAATCTAAAAAGGGTTCACAGGGTGCACATGAGGCAATAAGACCTACTTCTGTTTTAAGAAGCCCAGAAAGTCTTGCCCCATATCTGGATAAAAATCAATCACGACTATACACTATTATCTGGGAGAGGTTTATTGCATCACAGATGTCAAATGCTATTTATGAATCTATTAGTGCAGAGATAGAAGGTGGAAAATTTCTTTTCCGGGCAAATACAAAGAAGTTACTCTTTGAAGGTTACATTAAGTTACTGAAGGGAAAAGAGAAAGAAAGCGAGTTAAGTGTTCCACACCTTACTCAAGGCGAGGTGGTAAAACTTGTTTCACTTGATAAGAGTCAACATTTCACAGAGTCACCAAAGAGATATACAGATGGTTCCCTTGTGAAGGAGCTTGAAGCAAAAGGGATTGGAAGACCAAGCACATATGCGCCCATAATCAGTACCATACAGGCAAGGGGATATGTGAAGAAGGAGAACAGGAAGTTCATTCCCACTGAACTTGGAAAGGTTGTTATAAAAATCCTTCTTGATTACTTTGATGCGATTTTTAATTACGATTTTTCAAAAGATATGGAAGAGGAACTGGATGAGATTGAAGAGGGCAAGAAAGAAGTTTTATCCGTATTAAACGATTTCTATAAACCATTTTCAGGTATGCTAAATAAGGTTGAGAAAGAGGTTGTTAAGATAAAAGAGAATTTAGAAGAGAAAAGCGATACTGATTGTGAGGTTTGTGGAAAACCAATGATAATTAAATGGGGAAGATATGGTAGATTCCTTGCCTGTTCAGGTTATCCTGAATGCAAAACCACAAAACAACTTGATGTAGAAAAGGCTGAAGGTAAATGTCCCAAATGTGGCTCTCCTCTCATTATAAGGAGGGGGAGGTTTGGAAGATTTATCTCCTGTGAGAATTACCCTAAATGCGATTATTCATCTTCAGTAAAAACAGGAGTTTCCTGCCCTAACAAGGGATGTGATGGCGAGTTAGTTGAGAAGAAGACAAAAAAGGGAAAGGTTTTCTACGGATGTGATAGGTATCCGAAATGTAAATTTGCTCTCTGGGACAAGCCGGTTTCCAAGCAGTGTTCTGAATGTAAACACCCTCTCCTCGTTGAAAAATATGGGCGGCAGGGTGTTTATCTCTTCTGCCCAAAATGTAAAGCAAAGATAATATCGGGTGAATCGTAAATAATCAGATTTTATCCTATTAACCTCAACTTATCCGGTTTTCTATAACCTCTTTTAATTAATATATCCCTTTCTTTTAAAAGGCAACTTCTATTATGCAATATAGCATTCTCAATATCACCTCTTAACCAGGCTTGAGAGCATAACAATCCATTATCATTAAAAGGATCTTCATAATTTGGAATTTTCAAGAGGTAAACTGCACTTCTTTTTGATTCGTATTTTTCTGAGTTTAATTCCCTTTCAAATGTTATTTCTTTATTAAGATAATAGAATAGAACACCCTTTTCAAAATGAGTGTTAAATGCGTAAAAAGGTTTTTTAAGTGAAGATTCTAATTCAACTATCTTTGATTTGAGTTTAAGTAGAGAATTCTGATTTTTGGCACACAATACTTGAATTCCGTCTTTATTAATGAAACCAAATATTGCGGGTATAATATCTTTATATCGTCTTGAATCCCCATATCTATTATCAAAATTACCGATTGTTTCAAGGTCTATAATTGTCCCTTCAAAATCTGATTTAATGTCTTCGGTAAATATCTCAATCATAAAGTGACCTCCTTTATCATTGGACATAGTATATCTTAAAGACAAGGGAAAGTCAACTTTTTTTATTAGATTTTTATCGAGTAAATTTTAGAGCCACAAAGGCACAAAGACACGAAGATTTTACTGATTTTGGATAGCCTGCGGCTACCTATGGCTGTTTTTTCTTGACTTCGGTATTATTATAAAGTAATATAATTTTTAGTGAGCATTTGGTGGAAGTATGAGATTGCTTTGGCAGAAGTCGAGCAAGCCCCGTGTAATAGGAAAATGTTTTGTGCGTAATGGTATTACACAGGGCAAGCAATGACACATTAGAAAGAGGAGGCGATTATGTCGATTGTAAAACCATTTAAGGGATTAAGACCAAAACCGGAATTTGCAGAGGAGGTTTCTTCTCCGCCCTATGATGTTCTGAGTTCGGATGAAGCGAGGGAAATGGTTAAAGTAAACCCTCATAGTTTTCTTCGTGTTGTTAAACCAGAAGTGGATGTTGACCCATCTATTGACCTTTACGATGAAAGGGTCTATAATAAAGGAAAAGAAAATTTAAAAAGGTTGATTGATGATGGATTTCTGATTCAGGATAAGGAGGATTGTTTTTACGTATACAGGCTGAAGATGGGTGAACATGTCCAGGTGGGATTGGTCGCTGTAGCGTCTATAGACGAATACGATGAGGGCAAAATAAAGAAACATGAGAATACAAGGTTGCAAAAAGAGAAAGATAGGGCAAAACATATAGATGTTCTGAATGCACAGGCAGGTCCTGTTTTTCTTACATACAAAGCGAGTGAAGATATTGATAGTCTGATTGAGAAAGTGATGGATGACAAACCTGTGTATGATTTCACCGCTGAAGATGGAATCAGGCACACTTTCTTTATCGTAAACGATAAGAAGGTGATTGAAGCAATACAGAGTTCATTCAAGAGACTTGATTGTCTCTATGTTGCTGATGGACACCATCGTTCTGCAGCAGCGGCAAGGGTGAGGAATGAAAGGAAAACGGAACAACCAGATGATACCGGTAACGAAGATTATAACTACTTTTTGACTGTTATTTTTCCCCATAACCAGATGTACATTATGGACTATAACAGGGTAGTATCTGGTACGAACGAACTTTCACAGGATAATTTTTTTGAAAAGATAAGAGAAAAATTTGAGATAGAAGAATGGGGGGAAAGCGGCAATCCATTTAAGCCAGAAAGAACGCACAGTTTTGGAATGTATTTTCAGGGGAGATGGTATCATTTGACTGTAAAGAAAGAGATTTTTGACGAGAATGACCCGGTTTTAAGTCTTGATGTGAGCATACTTCAGGAGAACCTGCTTAACCCTGTGCTGGGTATAGAAGATATAAGAAAGGATAAAAGAATAGCATTTGTTGGTGGAAAAAGGGGGCTTGGAGAGCTTGAAAAACTTGTTAATTCTGGTAAATTCTCTGTAGCGTTCTCAATGTATCCTACTTCAATAGAGGAGTTAATGGCAATTGCTGATGCGGGGAAAGTGATGCCGCCGAAGTCCACCTGGTTCGAACCAAAGCTACGTAGTGGCATCATAACCCACCTGCTATAAAGGCGTTTGAATATTTAGCCACAGAAATTCACAGAAAGAAACAGGAATAAATTTTATTCTTAAAAAATTTAATCTGTCGCAGGTAAAACCTGCTCCTAGCAGCATATTTCTTTGTCATTGCGAGTTCAACATCTTTGCTCGACTAATGCGAAGCAATCGTATACCTTCAGTAATTGGTGATTAGATCATTGGGGAATTTGGTAGGAGCAACCTCCTGGTTGCGATATTTATTTCACAAGTAGCACGTGACAGGGTGTGCAGTGCAGTATGTCATCGCTGACGCTACCGAGTGCTTTTTCCTGTTTTTTGTGCAAACCTTTTGTTCCAAGAATCAACAAATCATAATTTTTTGCAAGTGAACAGATTGCTACCGATGGTTTTTTATCTCTCACA
>SOKM01000131.1 GCA_004375785.1 Candidatus Cloacimonadota bacterium
ACTTAACTTCTTATAATACAATGAATTACGCAACCTAAAGGTTGCGGCTACCATGAAAAAAATTCACATTTTGGCACAGTCTCTTTAGCCTGCGTTTAATATAATTGTACAGGAGGAGATATGGCTGAGAAATTTGAACCGAAACTTGTAGGATTCTTTTGTAACTGGTGTACATCAAGCGCAGCCGACCTTGCAGGCACATCGAGGATGCAGTATCCGCCAAACATAAGACCCATCAGGGTGATGTGTTCTGGTTCGGTCGACCTTGCGTATATATGGAGGGCATTTTTGGAGGGGGCAGATGGAGTCATTATTGGTGGCTGCCACCCGGGTGACTGTCACTATGTCTCCGGGAATTACAAGGCACGGAGGAGAATCAAGATTTTTGAGACGATAATGAAGTCGCTTGGTCTGGACGAGAAAAGGCTCTGGCTGCGGTGGATCAGTGCAAGTGAGGGGAAGAAATTTGCAGAAACGATGAAGGCGTTCACAGAACATATTAGAGAACTCGGCCCGTCAAAGATGGGAAAAAACTGGTCAATATAAAATAAAAATTTGGTAGCCGCAGGCTTTACCCTGAACCATACGGTGCAGGGTTTAGCCTGCGAGAAATAAGATAAAGGAGATAATATGGGAGAAAGATTTCTATTAAAGATAACAGGTGAAGATGTAAACAAAGGACTCAAGGATTTTCTCTTACAGATTATGGAGAAGAACGAAATAAATCATCTTATTGTCCCTTTACTCATTCCATCAAAGAATAATGTTTTTCCGACATTTGTAAAGAATAAGGAATTATTGAATGATGCAAAACCCGTTGCACCCGTTCTCCCAGTAAGCACTGCGACAATGGTTTCTAAGATTACGAAACTTTCGGCAACACCTGAGAAGATACTCGTTTTTCTTAAACCCTGTGAGCTCAGAGCTCTTCTGGAATTAACAAAATTCAAGCAGATTACCCTCGACAATCTTATTCTTGTTAGTTACGATTGTATGGGTGCATACAAGACCGAATTTTATGAAGAAGCACTTTCAGAAGGAAAAGATATTGATGCTGAATATGTGTCAAAAAATCTCCTGAAAGGGGAACAGAATGAAGACATCAGGGAGGCGTGCAAACTATGCGAGAACTTCTTCCCCACTGCCTTTGCTGATGTTGGAGTTGGTTTTATCGGAGCGGATGGAGGCATTCTTATCGAGGCAAATACTGATAAAGGAAAGGAAATCCTTGCTAATCTTGGTCTGGAGAAGACAGAAGGAAAAGAGAGGGACGAGAAGTTAGAGAAAATATCCATGGATAGAAATGAAAAGTGGGCAAAGGTAAAAGAAGAGACAAAAAAAGAGGCTTCTGGTATTGATGGACTGGTGAAGTATTTCTCAAAATGCATTGACTGCCACAACTGTATGGGACAGTGTCCTATATGTTTCTGTAAGGAATGTTTCTGGGAATCGCCCACATTTGAATTCACACCACTCAATTTCCTTAACTGGGCAGAGAAAAAGGGTGCTGTAAAACTCCCTACAGATACGACCTTTTTCCATCTCGGAAGGCTGTCTCATATGTCTACATCCTGTATAGCCTGTGGGCTCTGCAGCGATGCCTGTCCAAAGGATATAAAGGTTTACGAACTTTTCCATCTTGTGGCGGATGATACACAGGCGGCGTTTGATTACAAACCTGGGAGAGATTTG
>SOKM01000125.1 GCA_004375785.1 Candidatus Cloacimonadota bacterium
TGCATAAAATGTGGCGCCTGCTATGATGCATGTAAATTCGATGCAATAAAAAGAGAATAGAGGAAGTTAAAATGGAAATAACACTTAACGGCATAAAAGTCCAAGTCGAAGAGGGTTGGACCATACTTGATGCTGCAAAATTTTATGGTGCAAATATCCCCACTTTATGTTATCATGAGGGGCTTTCCTCGTATGGAGCATGTCGTCTATGTGTTGTTGAAATAGGAGAAGGGGATAGAGCAAAACTAGTTGCATCATGTCTTTACTCAGTAAAAGAAGGGCTTAATGTCAGAACCCATTCGAATAGAGTAGTTAAAGCTAGGAAGATGCTCGTTGAACTTTTGGTAGCTAGATGTCCTCAGTCAAAGATGTTACAGGATCTTGCTTCAAGTATGGGTCTTGAGAAGGTTCGATTTAAACCTAAATATGATGACTGCATCCTTTGTGGTCTCTGTGTTCGGATGTGCGAGGAACAGATGGACGCAAAGGCAATTGGATTTGTCGGCCGTGGGGTGAAACGGAGGATTACCACACCTTTTGATATAAAATCTGAAAAATGCCGTACTTGCGGCGCATGTATGTATATCTGCCCGGCATGTCAACTAAGATGCCAAGGTCCTGAGGCGGATACAGTTCTATGTAGTAGTTGTTTGAATTTTTCACCATCATGTTTAGAAATTTATGAGGATACCATGTGTTACATGGACCCTTGTGTAGCATGTTTAAAAGGAAAAGAGGAAAATAAAAAAGATGTAGAGAAGAAAAAAGTTTTGAAAAAGGAGGTAAAATAAATGTCATTAACAAGATTAAATAGGTCGGCTGCAACATTATCAAAGAATAGGACAGAAGATTCAATAACTCCGCTCAGTGGAATGTGTGTAACCTGTGTTGATGGATGTATAGGTATGTGCGAAGTAGGGAAATCTGCATACCGTGGACCCGAGGCAATATATCCTCAACCTTTTGGGATTATTACATCCGCTTCTGAAAAAGACTACCCATTAGATCTTTCTCATTTTAATATAATGGGAACCGCTGTTGGTGCAAAAGGGATAGAGGCAGATAGTGACAAAGCAATCTTTCCAAATGTAAATATAGAAACACGTATAGGGCGAGATAAAAAAATCAAACTAAGAGTACCATGGATTATACCGGGTCTAGGTTCTACAAATGTCGCTAAGAATAACTGGGATGGACTTGCAATAGGTGCAGCAATATCTGGTTTCCCACTAACAATTGGGGAAAACGTTGCTGCGATGGATCCAGATTCAAAGATTGTCAATGGAAAAGTAAAGCATGCTCCAGATCTCGAATGGAGAATAAAGCTTTACAAGAAATGGCAACAAAATGGTTATGGTGACATTATTGTTCAGGCAAACGTAGAAGACACTCGGCTAGGTGTGCAGGAGTATGCCATTTCTGAATTGGGTGTCGAGACTGTTGAACTTAAGTGGGGCCAAGGTGCCAAAGATATTGGTGGTGAAGTAAAAATAAAAAATCTAGAGAGAGCTCAACTTTTGAAGAAAAGAGGATATATTGTTCTTCCAAATCCATTAGAAAAAGAGGCAATAGATGCCTTTAAACAAGGTAGTTTCAAAGAATTCGAGAGGCACTCAAGAGTGGGAATGGTCACGGAAAAAGATTTCATGGACCGAGTCAAGGAGTTAAGAGATTATGGTGCAAAACATATAT
>SOKM01000246.1 GCA_004375785.1 Candidatus Cloacimonadota bacterium
TTTTGTCAACACAATTCTCCTTTTTTTCCTTGATAATCTTTGATAAATGTGATAGAAAACACATAATTATGAAAAAGATTAAGGCGCTTGCAATGCTTTCGGGGGGACTTGACAGCATACTTGCTGTGAAGATTATGCTTGAGCAGGGAATTAACGTCTATTCCATCAGTTTTATAACTCCCTTATCCATTCCTCCAAAGAAAGGTTGCAAGTTAGCGGCAAGGAAGGTGAGTGATGAACTTGGAATTCCTTTAAAAGTTAAATTCTTAGGAAAAGATTATATAGAACTATTGAAGAAACCACACTATGGTTATGGGAAAAATATGAATCCCTGTATAGACTGCAGGATTTCTATGCTAAAGCAAGCTAAAAAGTATATGGAAGAAATCGGTGCAAAGTTCATTATTACCGGAGAGGTGCTGGGAGAACGCCCAATGACCCAGAACAAAAAGGCAATAAAGCTTATTGAAAAGGAATCAGGGCTTGAGCAAAGAATCTTACGACCTCTCTCTGCAAATTTTTTTGAACCCACAATCATAGAACAAAAAGGCTGGGTGAAAAAGGGAGACCTCTTTGCAATTGAAGGACGTTCGAGAAAACCGCAAATCAATCTGGCAGAGAAGCTCGGAATATCCGATTATCCAACACCAGCAGGAGGCTGTCTTTTAACCGATTCAAATTTTGCAAAGAGAATAAGGGATGCTTTTGAGCATAACGAGGATGCTCTTAAAGAAATTACACTGCTTAAATACGGAAGACACTTTAGACTCCCCGGTGGTGCAAAGGTGATTGTTGGAAGGGATGAGAGAGAAAATGAAATTATCCTTGCTTTCACGGATACATCTTCCATATGCTTAGAAGCGGATGATGTTCCCGGTCCCATAACATTACTCTTTAGCTCAAAAGGGAAAATGGACATAGAAAAAGCTGCCTCCATCTGCCTTAGATACAGCGATAGTGAACAGGGAAAAGGAAAGGTAACCTATTGGAAAGAAAAAGGAAAGAAAGCGTTTATTCTTGTAAAAAAAATTGAAGATAAAGAACTCGAGGAACTCAGAGTATAGATATTGTTGAATCTTTATTGTTAGTTATTTAAAGTATGTATAGAAATAGGAATTGTGTTGAATAATCTGTGTAATCTAATAAAATCTGCGTAATCAAGTATAATGCGTGAGCATTATACTATGGTTTAAGGCTGTTTAGTATACTTTATTATTAACTTCTGATCTTCCGGTTTAATCCTCGTAAAGAAGATGCCAACATCAAATTTACCGTCTTCCTTCACCTCTAACCTTACTACCTTTGCCTGTGCAGAAATCTTTTTTCTTTTGAATGGTGATATAAATGTAAGGTCGAGGATGGATGATATCATTATGGGTTTTTCATCTTCAAAAAGAAGTCCTCCTCCTCCAACATTCTTCATCTTTGCTGTCTTTACAGCTGCTTCATCTATTACTCTGTATGAAATATCCCAATCCGTAGCCATACGTACAAACTTTCTTTTTTCTTTATAGAAGATATATGCCCTGTTCTTTCCATCATTTTTTGCCCTGAAGAGTGCAGTATCTGCATTTTCAACAAGTTCCTCTGGCGTGTTGCCATCAATTCCGAAGCTGGCAACCCCTGCACTTACGGTAAGATAGTATTTTTCTTTTCGCAGGAAATTCACTTTTGAAACACTCATTCTTAATCTGTCCGCAGCAATAAGTGCCTTTGAACCTCTTGTCTCTGGTAATATTGCTACAAACTCATCTCCTCCAAATCTACAGGGATAGTCAACCTCTCTTAACGCCTGTTTAATAAGCTCTGCAACCTTCTTAAGGACCTTGTCTCCAAAGGTATGACCCTTCAGTTCATTACATTTTTTGAAATCATCAATATCCACAAACATTACAGAGAGGTCGAGTCCATACCTTTTTGCCCTCTGAACCTCTCTGTAGAGGGCTTCGATGAAAAACCTCTTATTATATAGACCGGTAAGTTCATCTGTAATGATGGACTTCTCAAGTTTTTCAAAGATTTCTATTTCGATTATTTTGGGGTTTTTCATCTGTTTGTTCACTGAGATGAAGTAATCAAGCATTGCCACCCTTAAACCGACTTTTCGCCCCATAGACTTACTCATATCCGTTCTATGTTTAATAATATCCTTCCATACTTTCTCTGCTTCTTTTGGTTCCATTTCCAAATGTGTAAAGACCTTCAGGAGCTCTGAAAATACTGCATTGCCATCCCTTTTCATAATTGCTTTTATTTTCTCGAGCAGCCATTCCTGCGCCTTTTCATTTTCATCAAGAAGATTTATAATTTCATTAAATACTGAATTCTTTTTCATTCCATTTACCTCTCTTTTTGCTTATAGTTATTGGTTATTCGTTATTGCGGATGCCTTCCATGCTGTTTTGTAGCCGCAGGCTTTAGCCTGCGTAAAGATGCCTTTATTACAGCGCAGCGTTTAATACCGTTCCAAAGGAACCAATCTGTTAGCTATTTGTTGCCTACTGTTTTTTTGCCTTTTCTATTAGCAATAAGCCATATGCCATTGGCTAATGGCTACTTGTAGCCATTATGGCGGAGGTGTGTAGGAATCGAACCTACCGTCCCCGACTGAGGACAACTGGATTTGAAGTCCAGTAGAGACACCAGCCCCTATCCACCTCCATTAAATTTGATTTGTTTACTATAAAAGATTTTTTCCCTTTCGTCAAGGAAAAAAACAATATCAACAATTAGCCTATTGTCATCGCTGACAAAATGCTATTTTCGTGAATAAATAAGATACTCAACCATTAACAGAAATACAGGAAATACAACACTCAGAGTGATGTGAGCATCCAATCCGATAACAGGTTTACCATTTATCACTCCCAAAGTTCGAAACAACAGGAAAATAATAGCTCCTAATGACACACTCTGCAGAACTCCGAAAACCCAAAACAGTCCTTTCTTATACATTGCTTCCTCCTTCGTCTTTACTTGTTTTTTATCATTATTTCAACTTCAGAATAATCAGTAGATGAATCCTCTAACATCTTCGTCTTTTTCCCACAAAGATGTTTATCAAAAAAAGCTCTAATATAATCATTTTGAATTTTCAAACAACGCAATCCCTCTATTTTCCCCAATAACCCATCTGGTATTCCAAGAATTTCTGAAAACCCTGGCAACGACAGATCTGAAAAATTTAAGTGGCGTGTTCCCTTGATAAGAATCAAATAAGTTGTATTTTTAGAATTAAGAAAGAATATCTTATTTGGAGTTCTATTTAGTGCTTCGATATTATCATGATGCATAAACATAAAAGGACGTTTCAAATTTTTATCAATCATATCACCCAATTGAAGACCATCCAGGTTAATACCTGCCTTACATCTTTTTTCAACCAGACAAGCTTGTCCCGCTGCTACACCTCCAAAGGAGTGTCCTAAAACACCGATTCGTTCCGTATCTAATCTGCCATAAAAGAGTCCTTTTTCATTATTCATCTTTTCTAATTCATCTATAAGAAAACTAATGTCATTCACCCAGATATGTAAACTTTCTATTATCTTAGGTCGCTTATCTATAAGTGATTGAATTAAAGTATCAATCTTTTTAGGATCATTTGTTTGGCTTATTTTTCGTTGTACTGGCATTGCATTTTGACGTTCAGCTGCTCTAATAAATAGTTCTTTATTCTGCGGATGAAAAACCTTAACAGTTCCATCTTCTTTTACAAAATGAGAGGTTTCGTATGCGTGACCAACACTTATAGCAATATAACCATGGCTCGCTAATTCTTCCATAAGCACTGTACTTTGATTCATTCCAGCACCATATGCGTGTGAAAAAATAATGATAGGATATTTCTTTTTCTTATCAACAAATTCTGCATTTTTATAAGAATGTGATTTCACACCAGAAATTTTATCAAAAAAAGATGCCGGCAAAGGAGATTTTTTAGGTAAAGTTCGTTTTCTTTCTTCAGCATGTTCGATATACGGAACACGATTTATACAAGAAGATTCTTTTGCCGGATACCAAATTCTTATAGCCACTTCTCGATGATCATCAAGATCTGGTGTAAAAGTTTCAGGTCTATTAGTGTCTATAAAATAATATCTAATAGTACCAACACCAAAAGGTCCAGTAGGTTCTGGAAAATTTATTACAGAAGTCTGTTTACGTGTGCAACATATGTTGCCTAATAACATGACACATAAAAATATCAAGGAAATTCTAATTTCAATCATCTTGTCTTATTCCTCTTTAAGAAGTATACCAGTTAGCCCATTCATATTCACACTTAGTTGTTGAATTTGTAACCCTTTTTCTCTCCACAAGACAAATTATTCCCCCAAAAATCCTGTTTGTCAAGTTTTTTCTTTTTGCCATTTCAAGGAGTTTTTCGACTGACTCTTCTGTCAACAGAAGCACTCTGGCTTCCTTCAATATTTCTGAGCCACCATCAGTATTTTATGGGAAATAAAAGAAAAGATAGCAATAGTTTTTCCTTGACCTTTGATGAAAAAAGTTTTATAATAATTCATTAGAAAACAGAGAATTCTGCATTGAAAAATCTTCAAAGATGGAGATACAAATAAAAAGTTCATGGAAACAATTTTTGTTGACGATATTTATACTCCTTTTGGTTGTTAATCTTTTTGCCCAATGGGAGCCTGATGTAAGGCTTACATATGATGACTCCTATTCATATACATCTTGGTATAATGCCCGATGTATTGCAGCAACAGGCGAAACTACTCATATCATATGGTGGGATAATCGAAATGAAAACTTCGAGATCTTTTATAAACGATCTATTAATGGAGGAATTCTATGGGGAGCAGACTCTCAACTTACAAACAATTCAGCTTTTTCTGCATTTCCATGTATTGCGACAGAAGGTTCATCTGTTCATGTCGTATGGGTAGATGAACGAGATGGGAATTATGAGATCTATTATAAAAATTCTTTTGATGGTGGAACAACTTGGAGCCCGGACACAGGGTTAACAAACGATCCTGCACCCTCGGAATCTCCTTCTATTGCAGTTATTGGTAATACTGTACATATTGCATGGATGGATTCTTGTGATGGAAATTGTGATATCTTTTATAAACGTTCTATTGACAATGGTCTGACCTGGGAACTCGACACCAACCTTTCTTGTGACACTTCTATTTCTTATAATCCTTGTATAGCTGTCAATGATTCTTTCATACACATTGTCTGGTTTGATGATCAATTGAGTAGTGGAAATTCAGATATTTATTATAAAAGATCAAGCGATGGAGGTATAACATGGAGTTCTAATATTCAACTAACGGACACGGTGACCTACTCAATTTATCCATCAATAGCTGTTTCTGGTTTAAATGTTCATGTTACATGGCATGGGAGTAGAGACAGTACATATAATATTTTCTATAAACGTTCAACTACATATGGAAATTACGAAATTTATTACAAGTATTCATCTAACGGAGGAGCAACATGGAACTCCGATACAGGTTTGACTGCATGTCCTTTGTGGTCTTATAATCCTTCACTAAAAGTTTCAGATAGTATAGTGCATGTAGTCTGGCATGATAATCGTGATGGAAATTACGAAATTTACTATAAACGGAACCCTACGGGTAATATGGGTTTCTTAGAAAATAGTGACAAGAGACTTAATACCAGAGACCTGAGACTTTTCTACCACCCTAATCCGTTCACGGAAAAGACAGTTATAGGGTTCAAGGGCTCAGGAGTTCAGGAGTTTAACTCTCAACTCCCTAACTCTCCAACTCCTCAACTGACTATTTATGATGTGAGCGGAAGATTAGTCAAATCAGTTCCACTAACCCATAACCACTTATCACTGGGCATTGACTTAAAAGCTGGCATCTACTTCCTGAAGGCTGATGGAAAGTCTGCCGGGAAAGTGGTGAAGGTGAGGTGAAAAGATGAAATTTACAGTTTTTTTATTACTTTTCATAGTAACCTGTGCACAACTACTGTCTGCTGGTTATTTTCTTGTTTGGGATCCTGCACCACTACATGATTCGGGCCC
>SOKM01000080.1 GCA_004375785.1 Candidatus Cloacimonadota bacterium
TGCAGTTGTCGAGGAGTTTGTTAATGGCGTAAAGAGATGTTTTCCTCGGGTACTCTTACAGTGGGAGGATTTTGGTAAGCAAAATGCACTGCGAATCTTAAAAAGATACCAGGAGCGGATTTGTTCTTTCAACGATGATATTCAGGGGACAGGGGCGGTAACCTTCGCAACTGTCTACTCCGCAATCCATGGAAAAAATGAGAATTTGAAGGACCAGCGATACGTATTCTTCGGTTCCGGTCAGGCAGGATATGGTATTGCAAGCACGCTTGTTCATGCATTAGTAGAAGAAGGATTGACACTCAAAGAAGCAAAAGAGCGAATTTATCCACTTGGCCGTAATGGATTGGTAATTGAGGATATGAAACCCCATGAATATCAGGAGCCTGTTGCGCGCAAACGTGAAGATGTCTCTGGATGGAAACTGAAGAAGGAAGGTCACATCGGTCTTTTTGATACAGTATTAAACGCAAAAGCCACGGTGCTCATCGGAACTTCTGGTCAAAAAGGCGCTTTTACAGAAGATGTTTTGACACAAATGGCAAAGAATACCGAAAGACCTGTAATCCTTGCCCTTTCAAATCCTACAAGTAAGAGTGAATGCACACCGGAGGAAGCCTCAAAAGCTACTAAAGAAAGCTGCTTTATTGCCACGGGTAGCCCGTTTCCACCTGTAAAGATAATGGGTTCAGAACAAAAGGTACCTCAATGTAATAATATGTATGCTTTTCCAGGTGTTGGTCTTGGTGCAATAGTCTCGATGACCTCAAAGGTAACCAATCAAATGTTTATTGCTGCATCCAAAGCTCTCGCATCTATGGTTTCTTCTGAGGACGCTGCAAAGGGTATTCTCCTTCCAGAAATCAAAAATATAAGGAAGGTTTCAGAAAATGTTGCTTTTGCAGTTGCTAAGGAAGCGAGGGATTCAGGCCTCGGAATACGATTACCCGATGAAAAACTAATGGACTTGATTAAACATTCGATGTGGCAGCCGGAATATCTTCCCTATAGAGACGAGGAGAAAAATATAAGGATAAAGGTTAAAGGATAAAGGTTAAGGGGAAGATTGAGACACGGGGAATGGGTGAAACGGACTCTCTATCTCAGCAGGATTTTACCTTTTGGCTCCGGGATGACTTCGCCGATGATTGAAGCGTGTGAAATTCCTTCTTTCTTCAACTGCTCAATTACCCCATCTGCTTTTTCTCGAGGTAAGGTAAATAGCAGTCCGCCCGATGTCTGTGCATCAAAAAGAATGTCCAGGAAATAAGGTTCAATTTTCTTTTCAATTACTACAAATTCTTCCCTTGCTTTTTTATTGCTGTGTGTTCCTGCAGGGACAATTCCCATTTTCGCAAAATTCTCTACATCCGGAAATATGGAAACCTTTTCTGGCTCTACCATCATTCCTATATCCTGACCTCGCACCATCTCATATAGATGTCCGAGAAGTCCAAAACCTGTAACATCGGTTGCAGAACTTGCACCTGCTTCTTTCATAATCTCTGATGCTCTTCTGTTCAACTCCTTCATTGATAAAGTAACAATCTCAATTGTTTTCTCAGATGCCATACCTGCCTTTAATGCGGTATTGATAATGCCTGTTCCTATGGGTTTAGTAAGGATAATACTCTCTCCTGCCTTTGCACCTTTATTTCTTATAATCTTATCAGGAT